>JAHEYA010000058.1 GCA_023251855.1 Bacteroidota bacterium | reverse complement strand
AAGCCTCCCGGTGCGGATGAATAGATACCCGCACTTGCTCCTGCTCCATATTGAGGAGTAGGGTTTGCCCCATACTGACAGAAAGGAGAACCTAAATAACTGAAATTAGCAGAAGGTGTAGTGCTTGTTATGGTAATGTTTATAGAACTTGAATTTGCACAAGCCCCAGTGGTTGAATACGTCAGGGTATAGGTTCCTACCGCACTTCCGGCAAGATTGATTACTCCTGTTGATGGATTTACAGCTAAACTAAATGGTGGGGTAGTGGATACAAATGTGCCTCCAGGTGCTCCTATAAATGTTGGGGTAGGATTTGCTCCGGAAATACAAAATGTTGCTGATGTGTATGTAAACGTTGCATCATCTAAATGAGTCACTTTAACAGTATCATAGAATGGTAATCCAGGACATCCATTTGCAAGTGGAGTAATCGCGTAAATTACCTTTCCTGCTCCCGGTCCTGTGGTTGTCAGTGTTTGCACAATTGAAGAGCCTGTACCATTTGAGGCTCCTGTTACTCCGGTCTGGCTCACTGTCCACGAAAAGGTTGTCCCCACAACATTACTTGTTAAAGCAATTGAAGTAGTAACTCCTGAACAGATCGTAGTTGAAGGAGGAGTTGCCGTTACAACCGGTATTGGGTTAACTGTAACCGACACTGTTATAGGTGCACCTGTACAAGTACCTGCTGTTGGAGTAACGGTATAAATTACTGTGCCGGCTGTTGTACCGGTTGCTGTCAATGTTTGCGCTATGGAAGCACCCGTTCCGGCAGAAGCTCCGGTTGCTCCGGTTTGTGTCACTGTCCATGCAAATGTAGTACCTGCCACATTACTTGTTAAAGCTATTGAAACTCCACTTCCTGAGCAGATGGTTGTTGTTGATGGCAATGCTGTGGCAATAAGAGTGGGTTTTACAGTTATAGCAACTGAAATCGGTGAACCCGGGCAACCTCCCGATGAAGGTGTTACCACATAAAGCGCTGTTCCGGGTGTGGCTGCAGTTAATGTTTGGGCAATTGAATTACCACTTCCTGCGGTTGCTCCAGTAACATTGTTCTGACTAACTGTCCATGCAAATGTAGTACCTGTAACATTGCTTGTTAATGCAATGGACGTAGCACTACCCGAACAAATAGTTTGTGATGTTGGAGTAGCTATGGCAACTGGCGTTGGATTAACAGTAACTGTAATATTTTGAGCAGTTCCCGGACAACCATTTGCTGTAGGAATAACATGATATACTGCGGTACCTGAAACCGTTCCGGTAGCAGTTAATGTTTGAACTATATTTGATCCGCTTCCTGCTGTGGCTCCTGATACTCCCGTTTGAACCACTGTCCATGCAAATGTAGTACCCGGAATATTACTAGTTAAAGAAACTGATGTAGCACTACCCGAACAAATGGTTTGTGCCCCCGGAGCAATTGTAATAATCGGATTTGGATTTACAGTAACACTTACTAAAATAGGTGGACCACTACAACCATTGGCACTGGGAGTTATGGTATAAGTTACAGTGCCTGGTGTAGTTCCAAATGTGGAAGTTAAGGTTTGTTTGATAAGTGGTCCGTTGCCGGCCGAAGCTCCGGTAGCACCACTTTGAGTAACCGTCCAGGTAAAAGTTGTTCCGGTAACACTGCCGGTTAACGCAATTGAAGTTGAATCTCCTGAACAGAGTGTTTGTGCAGAAGGTGTTGCCGTTGCAATAGTTTTTGGATCAACTGTTATCACAACTGAAATAGGAGCACCCGTACAGCCTCCGGCAGATGGTGTAATACTATATATAGCTGTTCCGGAAGTACTGCCAGTGGCAGTTAATGTTTGTGAAATAATATTACCTGTTCCTGCTGATGCTCCGGAAACATTGGTTTGTGCAACTGTCCAGGCATAACTTGTTCCAGGAATATTGCTTGTCAATACAATAGAGGTCACAGTTCCGGAACATATGATTTGAGCTGATGGAACAGCAGTAGCAGAAGGAACAGAATGAACAGTAACAGTAACTGTTATTGGCAATCCGCTACAGCCACCGGCAACTGGTGTGATTGTATATACTGCTGTTCCGGGTGCTGCCGAAGTAGTTGCTAAAATCTGGGCAATTGAAGTTCCTGTACCTGCTGATCCTCCGGAAACATTCGTTTGTACAACTGTCCAGTTATAAATTGTACCGGACATTGTGCTTGTTAAAACAAAAGAAGTAGTATCTCCTGAACAAATGGTTTGTGCATTTGGTGTGGCGGTTACAGTAGGTGAAGGATTTACAGTAATTGTAAATGTTTTGATCTCTGCTGCACAAGTACCACCTGCCGGAATCGTATTTGTAACAACATAGGTTCCTGCAGCGGTTTGTTGCAGATCAATTTCACCGGTATTTACATGCACAAATGTTAAACCTGACGGAGCAGCTGAAAATGTTCCTGCACTAGCACCTGTAGGGAAAATAGGAAGAGGATTTGGTGCATACTGGCAAAATGGTGAACCCGAGTAACTGAAAACTGCCGAAGGTGCTAAAGTAATGGTCATTGTCATACAATTGCTTAATGGACATGGGCCATTTGTAGTATAACAAAGGGTATAGGAGCCAACTGGAGTTGAACCTGTATTAACAGTTCCTGTTATAGTGTCAATCACCAGACCCGTACTTCCGGTAAATTTACCTCCCGGTAAACCTGTAATCGTTGGTGTTGGGTTTGGTGCCGATTGGCAATAAGTTCCTGAAGTATAAGAATAAGAAGCATCATCAGCATGTTTTACGGTAACAGTTATATTTAAACTAGTTCCGGAGCATCCGTTTGCTAAAGGAGTAACCGTATATACGGCAGTTCCGGGCAGATTAAAAGGACTTGTATTAACCAAGGCCTGTGCAATAGTAGAACCTGAACCGGCTGTAGCACCTGAAACTAATGTTTGAACTACTGTCCAAGGGAAGGTTGTACCCGGTATGGTGCTTGTTAATGAAATAGAAGTTGTATCCCCTGAACAAAGAGTTTGCGAAGATGGTGTAGCAGTAACAACCGGTCTTGGAGTTACCAAAACGGTATCGGAGATCGGTATTCCGGAACAAGAGCCAAAACTTGCAGTAACTGTGTAAATTGCTGTTCCCGGAAGTGTGCCGGTAGCTGTTAAAGCTTGCGAAATGGTATTACCTGAACTTGCAAAGCCTCCTGAAACTCCCGATTGGGCAACCGCCCAAACAAAAGTAGTTCCGGGTATATTACTTATTAATGCTATTACAGTAGTATCTCCTGAACAAATCGATACCGGGGAGGGTGTTGCAGATATAATTGGAGCAGGTTTTACAGTTATAGTAACTGAAATAGGTGCACCCGCACATCCATTATAGGTTGGAGTAACAGTATAGGCAGCAGTTCCATTATTTATTCCGGTTGATGATAATGTATCAGTAATACTACTTGTGCCAGAACCATTGTGAGCCCCGGTTAAACCTGTTTGAACAACAGTCCATGCAAAAGTAGAACCAACAACATTGCTTGATAACGAAATAGAAGTGATTCCTCCTGAACAGAATGTTTGTGATACCGGATTAGCTGTTGCAACAGGGACAGGCGTTACAGTTACTGTGTCTTTTATTGGTGTGCCTGCGCACCCATTGGAAGTTGGTGTTATAGTATAAATAGCTTTACCGGTAACAGTTCCTGAAGTGGACAAAGTTTGAACAATAGTAGAACCTGTTCCGGCGGTTCCTCCTGTCACTCCGGTTTGAGCAACTGTCCATGCGTAAGTTGTGCCTGAAATATTACTTGTTAATGAAATTGAAGTGGAAGCAAAAGAACACAATGTTTGTGATGCAGGTGTTGCAATTGCAGTAGGTAATGGATTTACAGTAACAGTAACCGTTATCGGTTGTCCCGCACACCCATTTAAAGTGGGGGTAACAGTATAGACAACTATTCCCGGAGTTAAACCGGTAGCTGTCAAAACCTGTGCAATAGCCGAACCTGAACTGTCGTGAGCCCCGGAAACATTGGTTTGATTAAAGGTCCATGCAAAAGTAGTTCCTGGAATATTGCTTGTTAAAGCCACTGCGGTAGTATCTCCGGAACAAATTGTTTGAGTGGCAGGAGCAGCAGTTACAACAGGTGCTGGTTTTACCGTGATCACAACTGTTATAGGTGGTCCGCTACAACTATCTGCCAAAGGAGTAATTGTGTAGGTTGCTGTCCCGTTAACGGTTCCCGTAGCTGTTAATGTTTGTGCAATCGTCAAACCTGAACCGGCAGCTGCACCTGATACACCGGTCTGGGTAACTGTCCAGGAGAAAAAAGTGCCAACCACTGTACTTGTTAGAGCAATAGAAGTTTGACTGGCTGAACAAATGGTTTGTGTTGTTGGAGTTGCTGAAGCAGTTGGGATTGGATTAACTGTAATTGTTACTGTTATTGGTTGTCCTGCACAACCACCCGGAGTTGTAGGAGTGATTGTATAAACAGCGGTTCCCGGCAGATAGCTGTTTGCATTTAAAGTTTGCGCAATCGTAGCACCACTTCCTGCAGCTGCCCCTGTAACAGCTGTTTGTACTACAGTCCAGGTGAATGTAGAGCCAGGTATCTGGCTTGATAAAGCAATAGCTGTTGTGGTTCCTGAACATATTGTTTTTACAGGAGGTGTAGCAGTAGCAATGGGAGCAGTATTAATTGTAATCAAAAACGAATCTATAGCACCCGGACAAGCACCGGGAGCGATCGTATTATACACTTTGTAACTTCCGGGTGTAGTTAATGACAGATCGATCACACCAGTAGCAGGATTTGTAAATACTAAACCGGTTGGAGTTGCAGTGAATGTACCGGCACTGGAACCCGAAGGAAATACCGGGGTAATATTAGTTCCATATTGGCAGAATGGTGGAGGTGAATACACAAAAGTTGCTGAAGGAAGAGTAATTATTGTAACATTTACAGTTAATGTGGCCGGACAAGGACCATTTGTAGTATAAGTAATTGCATAAGTGCCTACAGCACTGGCTGACAGATTGATCTCACCTGAATTCACATTAACAAAAACTAAACCTCCTGGACTAGCTGTAAAAGTGCCTCCGGCCAAACCTGTAATTGCAGGAGTTGGGTTAGGCTCTGTTTTGCAATAGGTGGAGCCGGAATAATTAAAAGTTGGGTTATCCTTTTTATTTACTGTAACTACCACTGTGTTCACAACTCCTAAACATCCGTTTGTAGAGGAAGGTGTAATAGTATAAATTACTGTTCCTGAGGATCCCCCTGTAAGGGTTAATGTCTGAGCGATGCTTGAACCTGAACCGGCAGTTGCTCCGCTTACCCCGGTTTGATTAACTGTCCATGTAAAAGTAGTGCCAGGTATATTGCTTGTTAATGCAATAGAAGTGGCAGTTCCTGAACAAATAGCTTGTGAAGCAGGTGTGGGAATTACTGTAGGTTTTGGTTTTACTGTGATAACTACAATAGTTGGTGTGCCCGGGCAAGAACCCGAAGTTGGGGTAACCGAAAATGTTGCGGTACCATTACTTGATCCGGTTGTTAACAATGTTTGAGCTAAAAAAGCTCCTGTTCCGGCAGATGCCCCTATAACACCGGATTGAACAACTGACCATGTAAAAGTAGTTCCAGGGACATTACTTGTAAGAGCTATTGAACAGGCATCCCCGGAACAAATAGTTTGAGCGGTAGGAGTTGCAATCGCAACAGGTGTAGGATCCACATTTACAGTTACGGAAATAGGTGTGCCTACACAACCCGAAGCCGTTGGAGTGATTGTATATACTGCTGATCCTGATGATGTTCCTGTTGTCGTTAATACTTGGGAAATGTTTGAACCTGTGCCGCTTGAGCCTCCTGTCACATTGGTTTGGCTAATGGTCCATGAGTAGGTAGTGCCTGAAACGTTACTCGTCAGAGCAATTCCTGTGGTGCTGCCTGAACAAATAGTTTGTGAAACAGGAGTGGCAGTAACAACAGGAATCGGATTAACTGTTATGGTAACTGTAATCGGGGTTCCTGCACAACCATTGCCGGTGGAGGTAGGTGTAACTGTATAAACAGCAGTGCCGGAGGTATTTCCGGTAGTAGATAATGTTTGAGAGATACTTGAACCTCCGCCATTTGATGCTCCTGTTACCCCGGTTTGAACAGCTTGCCAGGAAAAGGTTGTACCGGGCATAGTACTTGTTAAAGCAACTGCTGTAGTGCTTCCTGAGCAAATAGTTTGTGCAGCAGGTGTTGCTGTTACATTAGGTTTCAGATTTACGGTAACAGTTACTAAAATTGGTAAACCTACACAAGAACCAACAGAAGGGGTTACAGTGTAAGTAACAGTACCGGCACTTGAACCGGTTGCAGTTAAAGCTTGAGCAATAGTAGGTCCGCTTCCGGCCGATGCTCCGCTTACTCCTGTTGATGAGGCTGTCCAGTTAAATAATGTTCCTGAAATATTACTTGTTAACGTGATATAGTCTGAATTACCTGAACAAATTGTTTGAGTAGAAGGGCTTGCTGTTGCAACAGGCGTAGGATTTACAGTTATTGTAACTGTAGTTGGGGGTCCTGAACAATTGACGGTTGATGGTGTAACGGTATATACAGCGGTTCCGGGAGTAGTGCCGGTTGCAACAATTGTTTGAGAGATGGTTGAGCCCGAACCATTTGCAGCCCCTGCAGTTCCTGTTTGTACAACAGTCCAGTTAAACGAAGTAGGCGTAACATTACTTGTTAAACCTACATTTGTAATGCCACCGGAACAAATAATTTGTGTAGATGGAATTGCGGTAACATTTGGTATTGGATTAACAACAATGGTTACATTTATCGGACTTCCGGCACAACCTCCCGATGTAGGGGTAATCGTATATACTGCAGTTCCGGTAAAATTACCGGTTGTTAAACCTTGAGTGATAGAAGACCCGTTTCCGGCAAAAGCTCCCGAAACGCCACCATTCTGAACTACTGTCCATGCAAAAGTGGTACCCGGAATAGAGCCGGTTAATGCAATATTTGTTGTATTTCCTGAACATATTGATTGAGATGAAGGTGTTGCTGTTACTACAGGAGCAGAATTAACTGTAACAACAACAGATGCGCATGTGGTGGTATTACAAGTGCCTGATGCCAAAACATAATAGGTGGTGGTTGTTGATGGTGAAACAGTAATTGAAGAACCAATTCCTATCAATGTTCCACCACAGGCCCCGGAATACCATGTCCAAGATGCACCGGAACCAAGAGACCCCCCTACTTCAGTTAAAGTAGTTGAACCTCCACATGTTGGATTCGGGCTGGCTGTAGCCGAAGTTGGAGGGGTAGACAAAGAACCGGCAGTTACGGTAACCGAAGCGCAAGATGTATTGCCGCAAGCACCCTCTGCTCTTACAAAATAAGTAGTTGTTGAGGAAGGTGAAACAGTAATTGAAGCCCCAGTTCCAACTGCAGTTCCACCGCAACTTCCAGAATACCATTTCCAAGTAGCACCTGTTCCGAGAGAACCACCAACAACATTTAGCACAGTGGAGCCACCGCCACAAAGAGGATTAACACTGGCTGTAGCAGACGAAGGGGCAGTAGATGGGCTGTTAACAGTTACAGTTACAGATGCACAGCCGGTGGTATTACACGTACCTTCTGCTCTAACGAAGTAAGTTGTAGTTGTTCCAGGTGTTACAGTAATAGAAGCTCCCGTAGCTACAGATGATCCACCGCAGCCGTTGGCATACCACTTCCAGGAAGCTCCAGTACCCAAAGAACCACCATTTACTGTTAATGTAGTTGAACCACCGCAAATTGGATTTGGGTTTGCAGTTGCTGATGATGGTGCAACTGAATTAATGCAGCAAGTATAGGTAAAAGTAATAGTTGCATAGGCAACACAAGCAAGCCCGTTTGGTGAAAGTTGCAGACTATTTGTTCCACCATAATTATAACCAGGCAAAGCTCCGCTCCGGCAAACTGTCATAGGCCAACAGGTACCACAATAGCAGTTTCCGGGTGGTGATCCGCAACCAATATTCACCCCATTTATGGATGCACACATGCTGGAATATCCGCAATTTGCCTGACCAATGGTAACGCAGGTATTTGTTATGGTACATCCTGCTGGTACAGGATTTGAAAAATTCCTGATCCCGTTATTCCAATTGCCGCTTCCGGACCATGGAGGGATACATGAATAGGACATACCACAAAGCGTACACCAACCTGAAGACCAATAAACTGTGGTGGATGCTGTTTGAGAAGAAACTTCGCGGGGCAATAAAAAAACGGATGCAAAAAGAACAAATACTAAAAGGCCCTTTTGCATACTTTTTAACATATTACTCATTGTTTGAGTTTTCATGTTCATTTTTTAAGCACCGCAGTATAAAAATGAAAAACTTTTTTGTATGTACTTAAAGTAGAAAGACAATTTACGTAATATCTCTTAAAAATGTTTCATATTTTAAATAAAATCTTTTGGTTTAAAAGTTCCTGTTTTTAATGATAAAAATTTAAAAAATCAAAATTCGGCTACTAGTGCGAATCGAGGGTTGAAAAGATGCCTCCCCGCAGGGGCTTTATTTTTGGGTTATACTCAAATTACTACCAAGATTTCATCCCTACGGGATTTAACTCCGTAGGAGTGAAATATTGGTAGGATAACCACAAACACAACACTTTTAAAGCTCCGTAGGAGCGAAATATAAATAATTCAACTCCTGATTCGCATTACTACTATCAGATTATCAATTTTTTTGTTTTATCGAATCAAATTAAAAAATCCTTTTTCGGAGTATTCTTTATCATCAATTCCTTGGGCTTTGATAATATAATAGTATGTTCCTCCGGAAGCGGGTACTCCACTTGCTGTTCGGCCGTTCCATCCTCCATTCACAGTATGCCATTCGTAAAGTTTTTGTCCCCAACGGCTATATATTTCAGCGTCAATAGTTTTTATACCAATTCCAACAATTGTAAATACATCATTTAAATTATCATCATTAGGTGTGAATATATTTGGTACAATAAATACGGAGTTGAGATAGATATTAATTACTGAACAAGCACTATCTATGCAACCTGTAGAACTTATCGCAGTCAAACAAACAGTGAAAGTACCTAGCGGTTTGTATATGTATGAAGGGCCTACTGTTGTTGAGGTGTCACCGGTTCCAAAATCCCACAGGTATTGCACAGCACCTGTACTGGTATTTGTGAAAGTTACTGTTAAGGGCGTTTCACCGGTTATCGGATTCGGGGTAAATGAAGCAATAACAGGTGGTGTAGGCGGCACAGTAAATGAACCGGCAATAACTGAGCAACCATTCGCGTCAGTGGCTGTTAATGTATAAACTCCGGGTACTACATTGCTTAAATTGACATTGGTTCCTACAACAGTTCCACTGGAATCTTTCCAAGCATATTGGAATGTTGTGGTAGCGCAGGAGCTCATCGTTAGACCGGAGACACCACCTGACGGGCCACCACAATTAGAAGGGGTAATTATTATTCCGGATACATTCGCAACAGGTAATTCATGAACAGTAACTGTTACCAATGTTGGTACTCCATTGCAGCCACCTGAATTAGCGGTAACAGAATATACTGCTGTTCCTGTACATATTCCGGTTCCTGCAAGTGTTAATGCCTGTGAAATTGTTGCTCCTGTTCCAGTTGAAGCACCTGTAACATTTGTTTGAACTACTGTCCATGTAAATGTTGTACT
>JAHEYA010000372.1 GCA_023251855.1 Bacteroidota bacterium | reverse complement strand
ATCAATAAGAGCTGCACCAATAGCTGCCGGCAATGAATACCCCATCGGAGAATTTCCTGCCGCTGTAAATAAATTTTGTTCTGTTCGGTGAAACACTTGATATACCCAGCAAAGATTTGCCCCACAATCAGATACAACAATTGCATCCTTATTAATAAGTTGATTCAACTTCATTACCGCTCCATATGGAGAAATGGTGTTATGTTTTTTAGCAAACGTACTTAAATCCTTATCGAAATATTTCGCTTTCATTTCATCCATGTAATCAAACCACAATTTATTGGATGTAGCTCCTTTAATTTTTTTAAGAATTGCCGGTAACTGCTTTAGATCAAGTGAAACAGCCTTATATCCATCCGGTACATATTTTTTTATTTCTTCTTCATCTATATCAATAACTAACACCTTAGCATTTGGTGCAAAGGATTTTGAATTTCCTGATCGCTGTCTGTTGTCAAGTCTGCTACCCAATACAAGCAATGCATCACAATTCTGTAAAATAAAATTCGCTCCTCTATTTCCATAAACCCCGATATGACCAAAAAATAATTTTGAATCATGGTTAAAAAAAGTGATTCCACTCCAACTGGTAACAAAAGGAATTTTATTTTTTTCAATAAAATCAACAACCTCTTTCTCAACACCCGCTTGACCTATACCACCACCAAACAAAATTAATGGTCGTTCTGCACCTGAAAAAAAATCCTGGATCTGTTTTTCAACTGATACTAATAAGGCTTCATTCGTAGGATTTGATTGCGAATTACTTTTATGATATTCAACAACAGTACCCGCATCTTCTTTTTGAACATTCATCGGAACATCAATCAATACTGGCCCCATCCTGCCATCAATTGCTATATTATAAGCATTGATCAACTCCTTTTTTAATTCTTCAATCGAATTTACTTGAACAGCATATTTTGTAATCGGTTTGGCAATATCTACAATATTGGTTTCCTGAAAACCCGCTTGTCTTACTTTAGCTCCAAGAAAAGCAGCACTTTCCGATTTGTTTACTTGACCGGTAATATGAATGGATGGAATAGAATCAAAATAGGAACAAGCTATTCCTGTGATCAGATTTGTTGCACCAGGGCCACTTGTTGCTACTGTTACACCAACTGTTTTATTGATTCTCCAATTAGTATCTGCTGCCATTGCAGCACCTTGTTCATGCTGAAAACACACATACTCTACTCCTTTATTTCTGCCAATAGCATCAATAATAAAAGCACATGCTCCTCCTGTTACTAAAAAAAATTTAGTCGATTTCCGTTGTCTTAAAAATTCAACAATATATTCTGCTCCATTCATATTAAAATATTTTTTTACTGTTGGGACACAAATGTAAAAACAATAAATAAATTCTCAGAAAAAAATCTACGTCTGATTTTATTATTGCATTTTACTTTTTAAATATTGCCCTGTATATGACTTTTTACATTTTATCAAATCCTCCGGCAACCCTTCAAAAACAATATTTCCACCATCAATTCCACCTTCCGGACCAAGATCAATAACCCAATCTGCACTTTTAATTATTTCAACATTGTGCTCAATAATAATTAAGGAATGACCTTGTTTTATTAAGGCATCAAATGCATACAATAATTTTGAAATATCATGAAAATGCAAGCCTGTAGTAGGTTCATCAAAAATAAATAAAGTTGGGGTGCTGCTGTGTTGTCCTATGCCTAGGAATGATGCTAACTTTATACGTTGTGCTTCTCCGCCACTAAGAGTACTTGATGGTTGCCCCAAATGAACATACCCCAAACCAACATCTTCCAATGGTTTTAATTTTTGAACTATTCTTTTTTCAAGATTAGTTGGACGTTGTGGCGACTCAAAAAAATAAATTGCTTCATCAACGGTCATGCTTAAAACATCTGAAATATTTTTCTCACAATAGGTTATTTCTAAAACATCTTGTTTAAAACGTTTGCCATTACAGACTTCACACACTAAGTGAATGTCGGCCACAAATTGCATTTCTATTTGCACTTCTCCTTCTCCTTCGCATATTTCACAACGCCCTCCATCCACATTAAATGAAAAATGAGAAGGTTTATATCCTCTGTTTTTTGCTAAGGGCTGATCTGCAAACAAAGCACGTATTTCATCGTATGCTTTTACATACGTTACCGGATTGGAACGTGACGACTTACCAATCGGATTTTGGTCTATCATTTCAACTCCCGAAATAGTAGTTATATCACCACTCAATTTGTCGAAACTACCGGTTTGTTCACCAAAACCTCCATGAATTTTTTTTAGTGCCGGATATAAAATACGTTTTACCAATGATGTTTTTCCTGATCCGCTAACACTTGTAACCACTGTCATTACATGGAGAGGGAACTTAACATCAAACCCTTTTAAATTATTTTCTCTTGCTCCTTTTATTTCAATAAAATTATTCCATCTTCTTCTTTGCTTCGGAAGTTCAATTTTTTCTTTACCACTCAAATAATCTATCGTATAACTTTTTTTACCCCCCTCTCCCTTGGGAGAGGGGTTGGGGGTGAGGCTTCCCTGAAAAACCAACTCCCCACCATGTGTTCCGGCTAATGGCCCGATATCAATCAATTCATCGGCAGCTCGCATAATTTCCTCATCATGCTCAACTACAATTACGGTATTACCAATATCTCGTAAAGAATAAAGTACATTTATCAAACGTGCAGTATCACGCGAATGCAAACCGATACTTGGTTCATCTAAAATATACATGGAACCAACCAAACTACTACCAAGTGAGGTTGCAAGATTGATACGTTGTGATTCGCCACCTGATAAAGTATTTGATAATCGATTCAACGTTAAATAACCCAACCCAACTTCATCCAAAAATTTTAATCGGTTGGTTATTTCAATCAAAATACGTTTTGCAACTTTAGTATCATACGCTGATAATTTTATATTTTTAAAAAATTCAAAAACATCTTTAACAGGCATTAATACTATATCATTGATAGACGTTCCTTCAACTTTTACATAAGATGCATCTTTGCGCAAACGTGTTCCGTTACATTCCGGACAAACAGTTTTGCCTCTGTAACGCGACAACATCACACGATATTGAATCTTATAAGCTTGCTCTTCTATGTGTTTAAAAAACTCTGTTAACCCTTGAAAATACTTGTTTCCCGACCAGATTAATTTTTTTTCCTTTTTTGTTAAATCATAATAGGGCCGATGAATCGGGAAATCAAATTTGTGTGCATTTAATACCAGCACATTTTTCCACTCACTCATTTTATCGCCTTTCCAACACACAATTGCATCTTCATAAACCGACAAATTTTTATTCGGCACTACCAGATCTTCATCAATACCAATAACACTTCCAAAGCCTTCACAATTTTTACATGCACCTACCGGATTATTAAAACTGAAAAAATGTACAC
>JAHEYA010000057.1 GCA_023251855.1 Bacteroidota bacterium | reverse complement strand
TAATTTTTAGGACTGCGCTTATATCAAATGAGAGATGTTTTTTATACCATTTTAATAGTTTGGATTGTTTGGAAGGTGATTGATAGTATCAGTACCTATAACAAGCGAGGAAGCAATTCTACTAATGCCGGCCAAAGAAAAAAACGAGCAGAAGGCGAAACGACAGTTGATTATGTACCACCTACCAAAAAGAAAATCAATGATGATGATGGAGAGTATGTGGATTATGAGGAGGTGAAATAATCAGCACATCAGCACATCGTTTAATTAGCACATCATTTAATCAGCACATCAGCACATCAAAAAATCAGCACATCATTCTTTAGTCATTTTACGCATCAACATATTAAATACTTTCGGAAAAAATTGTTTTACTACTACCGAAAATAATTCATAACCACCAATGTATTTATGATCACGATTGCCTTTAATTGCTTTAACAATAGAGGTTGCACAAGCTATAGGTGACATGCCTTTATTTTGTGCTTCACTTTTAATTCCATAGGAATTACCGGTTTCTGTAAGTAATTTAGTACTAACATCAGTATTGATAAAGCCCGGAGAAACAATTAACACTTTCACATTATTAGCATATAACTCCTGACGTAATGATTCAAAATAACCATACAAAGCATGTTTGGTGGCAGAATAGGTTGTATACAATGGTAATCCATATTTGCCCATGATACTTGTTACGACAACGATTTTACCACTTTTTTGCTTTTGCATAACCTTAGCAACAGCTTTTGAAAGATTGATTGTTCCAAAAAAATTAATCTCCATAATTCGTCTGTCCACTTCTGTTTTTGTGTTAACAGCGAGTCCTCGCTGACCCATACCACCGTTGTTTATCAGCACATCTATTCTTCCGAATTTTGCAATTACCTGATTCACTTTTTCTTCTACAGTAGTAGTGTTTCCAAGGTCAAGAGGAAGGATTAAAATATTTTTTGGATCTATTTTGATTGAATGGATTCCGTTGGAACAATTGGAAGCAACGCGTTTTAATTCATCTTCTCTGCGTGCAGATAAAACCAGTTGAGCTCCTTCATTGGCGCAGACATAAGCTAATGCCTCCCCAATGCCTGATGAGGCACCTGTGATCCAAACTGTTTTATCTTTTAGATTACTTTTCATATAATCCCAGACAGGGTTTCAAGCCCTGTTAGGGGTTTGCCTGTATTAGTTAATTTGTTTGTAATAAAGAAGGACTATTTTTTAATGGTTAATTAAAATATTCATCTTCAACCCTAACAGGGTTTGAAACCCTGTCAGGGTAACGAAAATTATTTTTTATTCTTATCCTGAAAATCCAACGATTTAACTCCTAAAAGTTTTAAAAGTTTTTTCGCATTAATTTTTAAAGTTTCTTTTATCTCTGTAACGGCTGTTTTCGTGAGGCTTTCATCAGGTCGTGTTTTAAAACGGGAATCGCGATATACAAAATTTTTACCGGCAGGTGTGTAGTAATAACAGTAGAATGATTTGCGGCTTTCGTCATCAGGAATATTGATTTTTGCATATCCGTGATAGGATGTTTCATCTGTAACCATTATTGCAGCTTGGTTGAAATAGGGCATCACTTTTGAAATACAATTTTTTACATCTTTATCCCAAAACTCCAGCGCTCCGCCATATTCATCTTTCCAATTTTTATTCAAATAAATAAGAAGATTAATTCTGCGATGTAATTTTGCGGCAGTATTCATATTCACATCCACATGAACATCAACAAAACTGCCTGGACCACCCTGATGGATACCGGATCCTAATGAATCATAGGTAGAACTTAATCCATCAATACCTGTTGCTTTGCTCATCCATTCATACATTTCAGGAGAATTCAAAAAATCTCTTACTTGACCAAACTGTGGATGGAAATTTTCTAAATGATATTCTTCCGATTTATTTTCGTTGATACTTTTTCGTTTGACATTAAGTGTATCTAATTTTGGAAAATTAGAATAAAGAGTATTTGCAACATCATCTACTAAAAAATTTGGTAATGCAATATGTTTACAAGGTTCCGCACTTTCGAATTGTTTGCGGATTTCTTTTATTTTTTCTTCGCTTAAATAAGCAGGATTGATTATGTTTTTCATAAGTAAAAATTATTAAGGCTTACAAAAATAAGGAAATAAAACAAGACCTCATCCCAAGCCTTTCTCCTTGAAAAAATAGTGGTAAAATAATAATGATTTAGTCGGTAATTAGTTATTGCATTATATTTGTGAGCTAATAAATCAATTATCAAAATCATGAAAAATAGTAATATCAAAACGCTTATCCCTGTTATTGCAGCAATTGCAATCTTTATCGCTGTTACGTATGGTTACTTTAGTCCGCTTTTGAAAGGAAAGGTTATGGTACAAAGTGATATGGTTCAATATCAGGGTATGGTTAAAGAAATAAATGATTTTAAAGCAAAATATCATGAAGAACCTTTATGGACAAACTCTATGTTTGGTGGTATGCCTGCCTATCAAATATCAGCAGGAAATAATGGTAATTTAATTCCTATTGTTAGATCTGTTTTAACATTAGGAATGCCCTCTCCGGCAAGTATTGTCTTCAATTATTTGCTTGGTTTTTTTATTTTAATGTTGGTTTTGCGAATTAACCCCTGGTTGGGCATTGTAGGAGCAATTGCATTTGCATTTTCAGCATATAACTTTATTATTATAGATGCAGGCCACTTAACAAAGGCTTTAGCTATCGGCTATATGGCCCCTGTTTTTGCGGGTGCAATACTAATTTGCCGGCAAAAATATTTGTTAGGTGGTGCTGTTACTGCTTTGTTTATGGCTTTAGAGTTCTATTCCAACCACTTCCAGATAACGTATTATTTTATTTTATTTCTTAGTGTTTATATCATTATAGAATTTATACAATTTATCAGAGATAAGCAATACAAAGCTCTTCTAAAGGCTGTTGCAACGTTTGCATTTGCATTTTTAATGGCTTTTAGTTGTAATATTTCTAATTTATGGAATACCTATAAATATGCTAAACTGACCATGCGTGGAGGGTCTGAGCTGACTGATAATGCAACAAATAAAACTTCAGGCTTAGATAAAGATTATGCTACCATGTGGAGCCTGGGTAAAGCAGAAACAATGACCTTGATGATTCCCAGTTTTAAAGGTAGTTCATCATCTATAAGAATGAGTGAAAGCAAAACTGCATTAAAAGATGTAGACCCTGCAATGCGTGAAAGTATTGCTAACGTTCCACAATACTGGGGTGATCAACCTTTTACTATTTCACCTTATTCAGGTGCAATTATAATTTTCTTATTTGTATTGGGGTTATTTATTGTTGAAGGGCGAATAAAATGGGCCTTACTAACCACCACCATCATTGCTATATTACTTTCATGGGGAAAAAATTTTATGGGATTAACAGATTTTTTTCTGGAACATTTTCCAATGTATAATAAGTTCAGAGCAGTTTCTTCGATATTAATAATTGCTGAATTTGCCATCCCTATACTTGCGATTATGGCTATCGACAAGCTTATAAGTAATACCGAATTTTTTAAACAAAAAATAAAATTGGCATTCAGCAAAAAAGAAATTACAGTTCAAAATGCATTTTTTATTTCATTTGGATTGACAGGTGGATTGTCTCTTTTATTTTATTTGATGCCTGATCTAACAAGCTTTGTAGCTGATTCAGACGATTCAATATTTAGTCAGGTTTCAAAAAGCAATGGCGCTGATATTGCTCAAAAATTTTTGGATAATATTGAAATAGCCCGAAAATCCCTGTTTAAGGCAGATTCAATACGTAGTTTCTTTTTTATTCTACTGGCGGCAGGAGCCATTTGGTTATTTGTAAAATCGAAAATTAATAATCTGGCACTTATTACGTTGCTCGGTTTATTTGTATTGGTAGATCTTTGGACTGTTAACAGACGTTATTTGCAGGATGACAGTTTTGTAAATAAAAAAGAAGCAGGTACACCATTTAAAATGTCGGCTGCGGATGCTAAAGTATTGGAGGATAGTACACTTGATTATCGGGTATTGAACATAGCAGCAAATACGTTTAATGAATCAGGAACCTCCTATTTTCATAAATCAATAGGTGGATATCATGCTGCAAAATTGAGACGTTATCAGGATCTTATCGATTTTCATATTGGCAATAATATTCAGAATATTAAGACCACATTGCAATCAAATCCGAATGATTCATCATTGCGTGCAACTTTTGCAAGACAAACAATTTTAAATATGTTGAATACAAAATATATCATTTATAATCCTGAAGCAGCGCCACTGCAAAACCGTTATGCTTTGGGTAATGCATGGTTTGTGACTGAAGTGAAGTCGGTGAAAAATCCGGATGAAGAAATAAAAGCAGTTGGAGAAATAAATCCGGCAAAGACCGCAATTGTTGATGAACGTTATTTAAATGAATTGGAGGGTTTTGTTTATAAACCAGATGCTTCGGCACGAATCATGTTAAAAGATTATTTACCAAATCATTTAACCTATGAATCAAATACAAGTACTGAACAGCTTTCTGTTTTTTCTGAAATCTATTACAAAGATGGTTGGAATGCTTATGTTGATGGTGAGTTAAAACCACATTTTGGTGTAGATTATGTTTTACGTGCCATGCGTGTACCTTCCGGCAAACATACCATTGAATTTAAATACGAACCCGCCAGCTATCATATGCTTGGAAAAATTTCATTAACATCCTGTTTGTTGTTATTTGGATTTTTAGGAGGGGCATTATTTATTTCTTTTAAGAAAATGGAATAATTGTTTCTTCTAAGAAATGTAAAGAATATTGCTCAATAACCAGTATTTTACTATATTTTTGTAACCTATCAATACTATTGAGGGCTTATGAAAACGAAAATATTTTTATTCATTTCTACGATTATTTCTGCAACATTTTCTGCGTATCAATTAAAATCTCAAAGCTGGATACAGCTTACAAGTGGTACAAGTAATCATTTGCAGGGTGTATCTACACCAAGTGCTTCTATATGCTATGCCGTAGGTTATAATGGAACTATATTAAAAACAACGAATGGTGGTTCAACATGGGTGCCTGAAACAAGCGGAACTACTGAGAATCTTGCCTCTGTTCAGTTCACAGATATTAATACAGGCTATGCTGTTGGTGATAATGGAGCTGCTTTAAAAACAATAAATGGTGGGACTACATGGACTGCCATGTCCTTAACAACAAGTAATTCCTTAAGAAATGTTAAGTTTATCAATGCTGATACAGGATATATTACAGGTGGGGTTTCGGGTACCTCAGGATCTATCTTCAAAACAGTTGATGCAGGTGCAAATTGGACTAGCTTAAATATAACAGCGCCCAATATTATTTATTCTTCTTTTTTTACTTCAGATTTAATCGGTTACGCATCAGAGTATTCAGGGCTTATGTTTAAAACAACTGATGGAGGAACTTCTTGGAATTCAGTTTCGGAAGGGGTTTCAAACACACCGGGCATGGTAGTTTTTACAAATCCAACCGATGGTGTTCTAGTTACATTTGCAGGGACGATTCGAAAAACCACCAATGCAGGAGCTTCATGGCTGGGTGTTACAAGCGGCACAATGAATGTATTACAGGGTCTCGATTTTTACGATTCAAATAATGGCTATGCAGTAGGTGGAAATATGACTGCAAATACAGCCACAATTTTATTTACATCAGACGGAGGAACAACGTGGGCGCCTGTTACATTGCCTTCCGGAATATCAAGATTGTGTAGGGTTGATTTTTTTGATCAGAATATAGGATATGTTGTTGGACTTGATGGCACAATTTTAAAATATTCTTCTTGTCCTCCAGGAAATGGCTGGACTAAATTAATAAGTGGGACAAGTTATCATTTACAAGGGGTTTCAGCTCCTGTTACTTCAATCTGTTATGCCGTGGGTTATAATGGAACAATATTAAAAACAACGAATGGTGGTGCAACATGGGTGCCTCAAACAAGCGGAACTACAGAGAATCTTGCTTCTGTTCAGTTTACTGATACTAATACAGGCTATGCTGTTGGTGATAATGGCACAGCTTTAAAGACAATAAATGGAGGAACTACTTGGACCGCCATGTCCTTAACAACAAGTAACTCGTTAAGAAATGTTAAGTTTATCAATGCCGATACAGGATATATTACTGGTGGAGTTTCGGGTGCCTCAGGATCTATCTTTAAAACGGTTGATGCAGGTGCAAATTGGACTAGTTTAAATATAACTGCGCCCAATATTATTTATTCTTCTTTTTTCACTTCAGATTTAATCGGTTACGCATCAGAGTATTCAGGGCTTATGTTTAAAACAACTGATGGAGGAACCTCTTGGAATTCAGTTTCGGAGGGAGTTTCAAACACTCCGGGCATGGTGGTTTTTACAAATCCAACAGATGGTGTTCTTGTTACATTCACTGGTGCTATCCGTAAGACCACAAATGCAGGAGCCACATGGCTGGGTGTTACAAGTGGCACAACGAATGTGTTACAAGGACTTGATTTTTACGATTCAAATAATGGCTATGCAGTAGGTGGAAATATGACTGCAAATACCCCCACAATTTTATTTACATCAAATGCAGGAACAACTTGGGTGCCTGTTACATTACCTTCCGGAATATCAAGATTGTGTAGGGTTGATTTTGTAGACCAGAATACGGGGTATGTGGTAGGGTTAGATGGCACTATTTTAAAATATTCTTATTGTCAAGATATGAATACCGGCATATCAATCGATAAAATAAAAGGCTATAAAAATTTTAATGTTTATCCTAATCCTTTCAGCACCTGTACAACTATAGATTTGAGCAATTATCCTTTTGAAGGTGATGCAAGTATTGAATTATTTGATGTTTCTGGACAGCATGTGAGAAAAAATGAAAATATAAATGTGGAAAAATTTATTTTCGAACGAAATTCGCTCTCACCAGGTTTTTATTTTTTTAGAATTTATGATTCAAAGAGAAATATAGCTAGCGGTAAAATTTTGATTAAAGAACAATAGTCTTTGTAGGATCAGAAATTTATCGAAAACCGTTTCAGATTTTTCCTAATCTTAGAATTGATATCAGGAGAAGCTTCTGTTTTTAATAATAACAATCCAAAGATTCCACCTGTTAAAATGCTTCTTACGGCAATGTCTACAAGGAAATTGTTAAATGAAGGTATAAAATATCCAATTAGGAATGTTACCACAGAAATGAAAATTAATTTTAACGAATTAAAATCATAAGGTTGCATCTTAAATTTATACATCAAGAAACCCCATCGTATTACATTTGTTGATATTACGGTAAGGGCTGTTGCTATTGCAGATCCCGTGATGCCGTAAATAGGAATCAATAAATAATTTGATAGAACAGTAATCGCTACGATGATCAAAACAAAAAAGCCATCATAATAATAATATTTCGAGTTGGCCAGAATCACCTGATTGATTCCTGTTGACATTTCAGCTATATAACCTGCTGCGATAAATAAAATAACATATTTTCCTGCAGCATACTCAGGTGGTAATAAAAGCATTATGTTGTTAATATTAATGCATATTCCAATAAATAAAATATTTCCAACAGCTATACCAGTATTACATGTTTTGTTGTATAGTTTATTAATTTCGGCTGAGTTGCTTATTTTCATTGCTTCAGCAACAATACTGGATGTTATCCGATTAATAGAACGTGCAGGTATCAGCATGATTGAACCAAAAAAGAAAGCAATTCCATATACTCCCGTTTCACTTAACCCCAGCATCTGATTTACCATTATAGTATCAATATTCATAATAATTGCTCCTGAAAACCCAGCAAATAAAGAGAATAGACTTAATTTAATAATTTCAGTTACCAATTCTTTGGTCATAAAACCTCTAACAGGTTTAATATGCCATTCTTTTAATTTGACGATGTGTATCAATAATAAAACGGTTGGTAAGCAAGTAGCGACAATGTAACCAAGAATAAAAATGGGGAAATTAATAAGTTGAAAATAATACAGCGCCAATACCACTAAAATCAAAATGCGTTGCAAAAAATCTTTTGTGAATGAGCCAATTACAGAGCTATAACAAGCTCTTAAATAGGTGTCAAAAAGTGTGAAAAAAAGTGAGAAAAAACTCAATGGCATCAAATAAAACAGGTAGTCAACAAAAAGTTTTGACTTTTCGGAATTACTCTCAATTATTTTGGATTTTAAAAAATAAAATACAAGCCAGCAAAGTAAAAAACCCATTAAAGAAATAATAATTGCATAAAATAAAAAACCATGATGACCTTTCTCTTTATTACGGAAATATGGAAATAAACGAATAGTGATGGAGGAAAATCCGAGACTGGAAAGTTGAGCTAAAAGTGTAGATACAGAAACTAAGATTCGAATCAATCCATTTTCATCGGTAGTTAATGAATGGGACAACCACATCACGGTAATAAAACCCAATCCCGCCCCCAGATAGGAGTATATGGCATTTTTTGTGGCTTGTTTTTCTATAATTCCCAATTTAAGAGCTGCTTATTTGCATGAATTTATAAATTTATTTCTGTCAAAAATAACAGTTTTTAGGGGTTCTGAACTAGTATTAGTAATTCTTAACAAAAAATCGCTTGTATTGAAGCTTTTGAGTGGTTATATTTCAGGTAAAGTATTTGCTAAAATTCAGTAAATTTGCAATTATCATAATGGAGCGTTAATCTCATTTATGATGAATTACAAACGTTTAATTATGAAAAAAATTTTAGTTACCGGTGCTGATGGTTTTATTGGTAGTCATTTGGTGGAAAAATTGGTTGATGAGGGTCATAAAGTAAAAGCCTTTGTTTATTATAATTCTTTCAATTCATGGGGTTGGTTAGATACATTTCCCAAAGAAAAATTAAGCAAGATTGAAATTTTTGCAGGTGATATTCGCGACCCAAACGGGGTGCGAACAGCTGTTAAAGGCGCAGATACCATTTTTCATTTAGCGGCTTTAATTGCAATTCCATATAGCTATCATTCTCCCGATAGTTATGTAGATACCAATATAAAAGGCACTTTAAATATTTTGCAAGCTGCGAAAGATCAGAATATTGAAAGGGTATTGATCACATCAACTTCTGAAGTATATGGTACCGCAATGTACGTACCTATCGATGAAAAACATGCTAAACAAGGTCAATCTCCTTACTCTGCTTCTAAAATTGGTGCAG
This sequence comes from Bacteroidota bacterium, assembly GCA_023251855.1. Taxonomy (GTDB): domain Bacteria; phylum Bacteroidota; class Bacteroidia; order 2-12-FULL-35-15; family 2-12-FULL-35-15; genus 2-12-FULL-35-15. The sequence goes on along the minus strand of JAHEYA010000057.1, from coordinate 502 downwards.
ATGCAATGGCGGAATCATTTTATAGAAGTTTCAACTTACCGGTAACTATTGTTCGTCCGTTTAATACGTTTGGTCCCAGACAGAGCGCACGAGCTGTTATTCCTACTATCATCACTCAATTATTGGCGGGTAAAACAGAAATAAAATTAGGTGCTTTACATCCAACACGTGATCTGTTATATGTGAAAGACACAGTAAATGGCTTTGTAGAAATTGCTACATCAGATAAAACAATAGGGCATGAAATAAATATTGCAACTCAGCAAGAAATTTCCATTCTGGATCTGGCACAAACAATAATCAATATTATTAATCCAAAAGCGAAAATAGTTTCTGATGATATTCGTATTCGTCCCGAAAACAATGAAGTAGAAAGATTATTCGGGTCTGCAGAAAAAATAAAATCATTGACCAACTGGAAACCGAATTACGATTTGAATGAAGGCTTGAAACAGACCATTGAATGGTTCAGCAATCCTGAAAACATAAAAAATTACAAAGC
>JAHEYA010000056.1 GCA_023251855.1 Bacteroidota bacterium | reverse complement strand
AATTTTAGGTTCTTGTCCGGCTTTAACAGGTTCTTTTGGAAATGTTGGAACTGTGCAACCACAACTACCTTGAGCAGATGAGATAACCAATTCAGACCCACCTGTATTTTTGAAAATAAAAGAGTAAGATACTTTTTCACCTTGAGTAATTCTGCCAAAATCATGTTTCTCTTCAGCAAAAGTAATTTCAGGTGCTGAACCAGGTTTAGCAGCAATCCCGGAGGCTGTTGCAGGAACATTAATTACATCTGTAGAAATTTTACCCACATCATACTTTGTTTCCTGATGATTGCAAGCTACCACCATAACTAGTAGTGTTGCTAAAATTAAATTCGAAATTATTTTCATCTTTATTTTTTTCGAAATTATTTATTCCATTAATCCTCTACCCACCTTATTTAGCTTGTTCTCCGTTTTAAAATCAGCAAGTAATTTATCCAAAATACCATTAATGAATAATTTACTTTTTGGTGTACTATATATTTTAGATATTTCAATAAATTCGTTTAGTGATACTTTTGAAGGAATATTCGAAAAATGTAAAATCTCTGTAATCGCCATCTGCATAAGCAATACATCCATCATGGCAATACGTTCTACTTCCCAGTTCTGAGTTTTCTCCGCAATCAATTTTTTTGTAGTTTCTTCTTGCAAAACAGTCTGACAGAACAATTCTTGTACAAACTGCATATCTTCTTCTTTGTCTTTATACAAGGGAATTAAAGCAAAGTCAGGACTTGAATTTTCTTTGAATGATTCAATAGTTTTTACAACCATTGGGTTAACCAGATAAATATCATCACCCCAATGCAAATCTTTTTCTTCATAAAAATGATTCAGTAATTCAAAATCAGCCATCTGTTCCTTAAAAACTTCAAGAATAAAATCCTGATGAGTTTTGTAAGAGTCGTCTGAAACATTCATATAAGTAGCGTACTCAGCACTCTCTTTGATATTATTGACGATTTTTTTAACCAGTTCAAATTCATTATTCAAAAACGATGAAATTTTTCTGTTATTAATTTCACGTTTTAAATCAAGGTTTTCAGCCAGTTGAGCAATAAATTTATTTTTGATAAATTTTGAATTTGGATTAAGATCATCAGAAGTTGGAAGTCGTTTATTCTTAGCATCTTCACTCAAAATAGCTGCTACATGTTGTATTTCCAAGAGAAATGCCAACTGGAAAATATAAAGTTCATAGATTTTATCAATGCCTTTGAATAAATCACGCTCGCCTTTTGCCAAATCCTTATTATTGGATTGGAAGTAAGCATATAAAGCTTGCATTACCTTTATTCTTAAATATCTTCTGTTCAACATTACGCAACAAATTACGAATTTTTACAAATAACAAATTAGCATCTCAACCCATTTACTCAAAACTTTTTGAGTTGCTTCTCTCCCCCTTTGGGGGAGTTGGAGGGGGCTTCAAAATCCCAATTTAACTTTACCAATATCCGCAATACGCTTTTCAGCAATACGGTTAGCAGCCATATAAGTAGGGATATTTTGTTCTTTCGAAACTTTAAAAATATTTAATGTAGTATCATAAATTTTATCGGCATGAGCCAATGCACGTTCACGGTTATAACCTTCCAACTCATAATAAACATTGATAATACCACCCGCATTCACAACAAAATCAGGCGCATATAAAATACCTTTTTCGATCACCATTTTACCATGTAAATTTTCATCGGCCAACTGATTATTTGCAGAACCGCATATAATAGAGCATTTCAAACGGTTTAATGTATCCGTATTTACAGTTGCACCTAAAGCACAAGGAGCATAAATATCCATATCCATATCATACAACTTGTCGGAAGCAACCACTAATGCACCTGTTTCTTTTGAAATTGCTTTTAAACGTTCTTCATTAATATCATTAATAAAAACTTTTGCATCTTCCTTTACAAGGTAATGAACAAGGCTTTCACCGACATGACCAATTCCTTGAACAACCACTTTTTTTCCTGATAAACTATCATTTCCCCACTTTTCTTTACAAGATGCTTTCATTGCCAAATATACCCCTCTAGCTGTTACAGGTGATGGATCACCACTACCACCCATACTTTCGGGCAAACCGGTAACAAAATCAGTTTCCATTTTTATGTACTCCATATCTTTGGTGCTCATACCAACATCTTCAGCAGTAATGTATTTGCCGGAAAGACTATCAATAAACTTTCCAAATCTGCGCATCAATGCTTCATTCTTTTGTGTTTTTGCATCACCAATTATCACTGCTTTTCCACCACCAAGATTCAAACCTGCTAAAGAAGATTTGTATGACATACCTCTGGAAAGACGCAGAGCATCAGTAAGAGCTTCCATTTCATTTTTGTAAGGCCACATACGAGTGCCGCCAAGACTGGGACCAAGAACAGTATTGTGAATAGCAACAATAGCTTTTAAGCCTGTTTCATTATCATTACAAAAAACCACTTGTTCATGGTTATTCAATGTCATTTGAGCAATCACAGGATTTTCCATCAATGTGGAACTTTTAAGGTCTTTAACTTCTATCATACATTTTCTTTTAAAATTGTTTATTCAAATTCTAAATAGTAGGGGTACAATTTATTTCGCGACAAAATTATATTTATTTTCCGAGTAGGTGCAAGGTTTAGCAAGTAAAATAAAAAAAGACCAGATATTACAATTTATTCAAATACTCCACAATCCTTACCGCCTCTTTCGCTTCCTTCACATCATGAACACGTATTATTTTAACACCATTTTGTAGAGCAATTGTATTTAAAACAGTTGTACCGTTTAATGCATTCTCCGGTTTGATATTTAGTAATTTATTAATCATCGACTTACGCGAGAAGCCTACCATTACAGGGAGATTAAGTCCATTGAATTTATTTAATTTTTTTAATAATTGATAATTATGTTCAAGCGTTTTTCCAAATCCAAATCCGGGATCAAGAATTACTTTTGAAATACCTAATTCTTTTAATTCTTTGAGTTTTTTACCAAAAAAAGTAAACACATCTTCAGTTACATCTTCGTAAATTGGGTTTTGTTGCATTGTTTGTGGTGTACCCTGAATGTGCATTAAAATATAAGGTACTTGCAACTTTGCGATAGTTAAAAACATATCCTTATCTAATGTTCCTCCCGAAATATCATTGATAAGATTTGCACCTGATTCAACCGCCTTTTCGGCTACTGATGCTCTGAACGTATCAGCAGAAATAAGTATTTCCGGAAATTGTTTACGAACAGACTTTATAACTTTCACCAAACGTTCTGTTTCCTCATTCTCTGAAACATCTTTTGCACCCGGTCGAGTAGAGTAAGCTCCAATATCAAGTAGTTCAGCACCTTCATCAATCATTTGTTTGGCCTGTTGCAGCCACTCAATTTCAGTAACATACTTTCCGCCATCATAAAATGAATCCGGAGTAACGTTTAAAATACCCATCACCAAAGGCGCAGAATCAGAGCTAAAAATCTGTTCTATTTTTTCATAAAAAACTGTATCTTGCGCAATCATTTTTAGATTTTTTGATTTGCTGATTTGGAGAATTAATGATTTGTCAAATTTTCAAATCTCTAACTCTCCATTTCTCTAATTCTTCAATTCATCGATATATGAACAAAACAACAACTCAATACGAAACCGCTGCAACTGTTTGCAAAGATCTTTTCATTAAAAAAATGAAAGACTATGGCTCTGCATGGCGTGTTCTACGTACCAGCTCTATCACTGATCAAATATTTATTAAAGCTCAACGTATCCGAAACATCGAGGATAAAGGTACTCAAAAAATAAATGACGATATCCGCTCTGAATATATTGGTATTGTTAACTATTCGATTATCGGACTCATTCAATTGGCTTTGAAAAACGATAACCGAATGGACCTTTCGGTAGATGAAGTGAATAAATTATTCGACCGTTATGCAACTGAGGCAAGAAGTTTGATGGAAGATAAAAATCATGATTATGGTGAAGCATGGCGTGATATGAGAGTAAGCTCATTAACTGATTTGATTTTAATGAAAATATTACGCATCAAACAAATTGAAGATAATAAAGGTGAAACAGTTATATCTGAAGGCATTGAAGCTAATTTTCATGATATGATCAACTATGCAATTTTTGCGCTTATTAGATTAAGCGAATAGTTATTTTTCAAAGGCATTGATTCGTAAATTAGTAAAAATTCGTAATTCCTAGAAAAAATGAACATACTCAGAATACTAATAATCATCTCCCGCCTCTTTGTGGCGCTATTATTCATCTTTTCAGGCTGGATAAAAGCAAACGATACCATAGGATTTGCTTACAAACTGGATGAATACTTTGAAGTATTCGGAATGGAATGGATAAAACCCTTGTCTCTTTTTATTTCCATTTTTATGTGTTCATTGGAAATGCTACTCGGTTTTATGTTATTGATCGGTGCCCGCATCAAACCTACACTCTGGCTTTTATTATTAATGATTTTATTTTTTGCATTCCTCAATTTTTATTCCGGTTACTATGATAAAGTAAAGGAATGTGGCTGTTTTGGAGATGCAATTAAAATGACTCCTTGGCAAGAGTTCCGCAATAACATGATAATGCTGGTGATGACGATTTTTATGTTAATTAAAAATGCAGAAATTCCGCCACTTTTCGGAGAAAAAATAGAAAATGGATTTGTAATAACTGCTATGGTTGCCTGTTTAGGTTTTCCATTGTACACCTACAATTACCTACCCATCATTGATTTTCGCCCTTACGCAATCGGAAAAAATATTCCTGAACAAACCAAAGGTCTGCCTGATGAAGTTAAATTTTTCTATTTATTGAAAAATAAAAATTCAGGTGATACAAAAGAAGTTGAAAAATGGCCACCTGATTGGGATAAAGAATATGATTTTGTGAGCAGCCGACAAGAAGTTACCAAAAAGGGTATTGATCCTAAGATTAAAGATTTCTCTATCTCCAACCTCGAAGGATCTGATTATACTCAGGATATCATTGAAAATCCCGACTATAATTTTTTATTGATTTGTTATGATTTGGATAAAGCAGATAAAGGCGTGTTTGCTAAAGTAAACGATTTTGCAGCTCTATGTAAACAAGACAATGTAACATTTGCTGCACTCACTTCGTCTACAAAAGGAACTATTCAAAAATTTAAGGAAGAGGCAAAAACTTCTATTGATTTTTATAATTCTGATGGAACCGTTTTAAAAACAATGATTCGTTCTAACCCCGGACTAATGCTGTTAAAAGGCGGAACTGTTGTCGATATGTGGCACTACCATTCATTTCCATCATTTAGTTTTGTGAAAGAGAAATACTTTAAGAAGTAGAATCGTGATAAAATTTATTCTGAAACGTTTGTTCTACGGCTTTCTCGTATTGCTTGGCGTAATTACTGTCGTTTTTCTTTTGTTCAATGTGTTGCCTGGTGATCCTGCCCGTATGATGCTTGGGCAGCGTGCTGATCAAGTTTCTATCGATGCTATTAATAAAGATTTAGGTCGTGATAGATCATTGAACACCCAGTTTTTAATGTACCTCAACGACCTTTCTCCTATTTCCATTCATGAACCTACTAATAAAACACATTTTCTTTATTTGAATCCTGATAAATATACTTCGTATAAAAAATTATTTTCGGTATCAGCTACAAAAGTAGTAGTGCTTAAATACCCCTATTTACGAAGGTCTTACATCAGCAAACGTAAAGTAGCAGATATTGTGAGAGATACATTACCGGAAACAACCATATTGGCCTTTTCATCCATTGCATTTGGTTCTTTCTTTGGAATTTTGATTGGAATATTTTCTGCAATCCGCAAAAATACCTGGTTCGATAAACTTGCTTTGGTCTTTGCCATATTGGGTATGGCACTCCCTTCTTTTTTTATAGGACTGATTATCGCCTGGTTTTTTGGTTTCATCCTGAGAGATTATACAGGGCTGAACAATGTAGGTTCTTTATTTGTTACTGATGATTTTGGAGATGAACACCTAACATTGAAAAACCTGATATTACCCACTGTAACACTTGGTTTGCGACCTTTAGCGGTCATCATCCAGTTAACTCGAAACTCTTTATTGGATGTGCTCTCTCAAGACTATATCCGCACTGCAGTAGCAAAAGGAGTATCTTTTAATAAAGTGATTTTCAAACACGCGTTGAAGAATGCACTAAATCCTGTAATTACAGCTATTTCAGGCTGGTTTGCCGGCTTAATGGCCGGAGCTGTATTTGTTGAAATTATTTTTAATTGGAAAGGAATTGGTTATGAAGTTGTTGATGCACTTAACAAAAACGACCTACCGGTAGTAATGGGCGCAACACTTATATTCGCAGTTATATTTGTTTTAATTAATATTACAGTTGATATCGTTTATGGTATCCTCGACCCAAGAGTGAGGGTCCAGTAAAGAAGCCTCTCCCCTGTTTCCCCTCTCCTTGCGCCTACGCTGAAGCTTTAGCGCAAGCGTAAGGAGAGTGAGTGTTTGGTGAGCTAATGGAAAAAATATAGGACGCAATAGTAAAAAAAGAAAAGAAAAAATAAACACAAACTAAGGAATTACTTCCTACCTCTCCCCGTTGGGGAGAGATAAAGAGTGGGGCTTATTTATGAGAAAAAAAATTGTTGCCGGAAACTGGAAAATGAACAAAACATTTGAAGCAGGACTTCAATTGGTTGATGAAATTATAAAAGAACTTGATGCACAACCTGCTTCTGAAGTTTTGAAAATAATTGCGCCTCCGTATATTCATTTGGCTGCTATTGCAGAAAAAGTAATACTCCTAAACGAATTTGGTGTTGCTTCGCAAAATTGTCATCACCTTGCAAATGGGGCTTATACAGGGGAAGTATCTACTGAAATGATTGTTTCAACAGGCGCAAAATATGTGATTGTAGGTCATTCCGAGCGTAGACTCTATTTTGCAGAGAACAGTGAACTCCTTTCTCAAAAAGTAGATATTGCTTTGAAAAATAATCTAACACCTATTTTTTGTATTGGTGAAAATCTTGCAGAACGCAATGCTGATAAACATTTAGAAACTGTATTAAAACAATTGTCAGATGCTACATTTCATTTATCGGCCTCTGATTTTGGTAGATTAATAATTGCCTACGAACCCGTATGGGCTATAGGAACAGGTGTTACAGCTACAACAGAGCAAGCACAAAGTATGCACAAGTATATACGTTCTGAAATAAATAAAAAATATGGTGCTGAGGTTTCCTCTTCTATATCTATACTTTATGGTGGAAGCTGCAATGCGCAAAATGCAAAAGAATTATTTGCTTGTGAAGATGTAGATGGCGGATTAATAGGTGGTGCAGCACTTAAAGCTCCCGATTTTGTGACAATAATTAATTCATTTCCTGCTTAAATTTCCATATTAGTTCAACCATTTCCATGAATTACATCGAACTTATTATTTCCGTTGAACCGAAAGAACTAGGGAGTGATGTGTTAATTGCAGAATTATCTGAAATCAGTTTTGAAAGTTTTGTCGATTCTGAAAAAGGATTTTCAGCATTTATTAAGGAAGAAGAATATGCCGAAAATACCGTGAAATCAATATTCTCAAAGTATTCAGATTCGTTTAAGATAAATTATTCTACAAAAATTATTAAACAGCAAAACTGGAATAAAGAGTGGGAAAGTAGCTTTCAACCGATTGAGGTTGACATTGGCTTGTCTGACAAGCAGGAAAAATGTTACATTCGGGCTCCATTTCATAAAGCAAAAAAAGATTTTAAATATGATATAATCATTGAACCTAAAATGTCGTTTGGCACTGGTCATCATAACACAACTCAATTAATGATCCAGAAATTAATGAAGTTGAATGTTAAAAATACTTCGCTGCTGGATATGGGATGTGGAACAGGTGTGTTAGCAATATTGGCTTCTATGATGGGCGCTAATCCAATAACAGCAATTGATATTGACGATTGGAGTTGTGAAAACAGTATTGAGAATTTACAAAAAAACAACGTTAACAACGCACTTGTTCATAAAGGAAATGCAGAAATTTTGGTTGGGAAATTATTTCATACTATTTTAGCAAATATCAATAAAAATGTATTGTTGAAAGATTTACCAATTTACTTTCAGTCGCTTGAAAAAAATGGTAATTTAGTGCTCAGTGGTTTTTTTGAAACAGATGTTCCTGAACTATTACAAAGTGCCGTTAGCCTTGGTTTAAACCTTGTGGAGAAGGTGGTTAACAGCCAATGGACCATGTTACATTTTATTAAATCCTAGTTTTAATTATCCGGATGAAAAAATATCTTTACCTGCTATTACTTGTTATTCTACTTTCCTTTACGCAAAAATCTTTTGCGCAACTTAACCCTATTAAGCAATACACTGAAGATCCACTAAAATTTTTGGAAGAAATAAAAGCCATGTTTGAGGTAACAAATATGACTAAAAGAGAAGTAAAAGATTATATGGAAGAATTCACTTTAGCCTGGAATTCACCCAAGTGTAATGATGTATTAAAAACGGCCACTTATAAATGTTGCAATCAAATGATAAAGAAAAAGTTGCGCATTTTACCTGAATACAAAAGCTACCTTACATCCGTAATGAACTTTGTAAAATCTAATCAGAGTGAAGATAATTTCACTTCCTGGCAAGAGTGCATCAATAAAATTTTGAGCGGTAAAATTATCAGATACTATTCAGAATATTTAGCAATGAGTGAGGACCTCTTCTCTTTAAATACGTTCTACAGATCTTCTGTTATTCAATTTACTTCCAGCAACAACAACTATAAATTTGAGTACGATACGGTTCCTATTGTAATTTTTCCAAGTTTAAACCTACGCATCTTTAATAATCAAAATGATAGTGGTGTTGTATATAATACCAAAGGGGTTTATTATCCATATCAGGGAGTGTTTTCCGGAAGTGGCGGAAAAGTAAATTGGCATCGTGCAGGTTTAGAAGATAATATGGTTTATGCAGAATTAAAAAAATTCCAAATATCAGTTAAAACTAGTGGATTTATTGCCGATTCAGTAGATTTTTATAATTATAATTATTTTAAAAAACCGCTTCGTGGTCGTCTATCTGAAAAGATAATTTCTGAAAGAGGAAGTAATATTTCTTATCCTCGTTTCGACTCCTACAGTAAACGGATGAAAATTCCTGATATCGCTAAAGATATTGATTATGATGGTGGTTTCAGTATGCGTGGTGGAAAATTTATTGGTTCAGGAAGCAAAGAAGAAGATGCCACTTTAATTTTTAAAAGAAATGAAAAAAAGTTTTTAGTGGTTGGTGCAAAATCGATCGGAATTACCAAAGAAAAATTTACTGCTGAAACCTCCAATATAAAATTTTATTTCGATAATGATTCTGTTACTCACCCAAGTGCTAACACCAAATTTATGGTGGCTACCCGTGTGTTAACAATTGTTCGCACAAATAGCGGTATCTCCAAATCCCCGTTTATTAATACCTTCCACAAAATTGACATGTTCTTTGAAGAACTTTCATGGAAAATTGATGATCCTAAAATTGATTTGAAAATGTTGGCCGGAAATTCAACTGAAGATGCCTCCTTTGAATCGTCTACTTATTTTCGCGCTGATAGATACGATATTCTTCAAGGTTTGGACAATGTAAATCCTCTAATTCTAATGCGCGATTTTGTTAAAAAAAATGCAAACATTGTTGATTTTACAGGTGAAAGTTATTGCAGGTAT
>JAHEYA010000371.1 GCA_023251855.1 Bacteroidota bacterium | reverse complement strand
CTTTTCTGAGTTGTATTAATACTGCTATCGCAGGCGCACCAGACTGGATTTGGGGCAAAATGGGGGGGGGGCCAGCTAATGAAGAGGCGAAAGACCTATGTACAGATGCTGCCGGCAATATATATGTTACAGGTTTTTTTAACAGTCAGGAAATTACTTTTGGCAAGGATACACTTAGAAGTGCCGGATCTGCTGATGTTTTTGTCGTAAAACTTGACCCTTCAGGCAATGTGCTATGGGCCAGGAGTGCAGGCGGAGAATCGAATGATATTGGTAACAGCATTTGCGTAGATGCATTGGGCGGTGTTTATATTACCGGGTATTTTCAAAGTCAAAACCTCACTTTTGGAAAAACAGAATTAGAAAATGTTGGAAGTATGGATGTTTTAGTCCTAAAATATGATGCTACAGGGAATCCTGATTGGGCAAAAAGAAGAGGAGGTGCTGATAATGATGCCGGACAAAGTATCTTCGTAGATGCTGAAAATAATATTTATGTCACCGGCTATTTTCAAAGTCCCAATATGGCTTTCAGCAAGGGCGCGGTAACAAATTCAGGTGCAGCCGGAACTTCAGATATTTTTTTGGTAAAATATGATTCAAAAGGAGGCTTAATTTGGGTCAAAAGTGCCGGTGGGCTTTCGCATGATTTTGCTACCAGTGTTGGCTGCGATGCCCAGGGAAATATATTTATTACAGGTTATTTTAAAAGTCCGGCAATTACTTTTGGCGAAAAAACATTAACAAAAGCAAGTATTGACGCTAATTTTGCGGATGTTTTTATTGCTAAATACGATGCTACAGGAAATGTAATTTGGGCTAAAAATGCCGGGGGCAGCTCTGATGATGCTGCAACTAGTGCCTGTTGTGATGCAGATGGGAACATATACATTACAGGGTATTTTCAAAGCCCAAAAATAATATTTGATACGGTTACTTTAGTAAATACGGGTAGCTTTGATCTTTTTGTTGTTAAATATAATACTTCAGGGAATGTGGTTTGGGCTAAAAGTCCTACAGGCGTTTCTTATGATTGCGCTAACGATCTAACTTGTGATACAAAAGGCAATGTATATGTTACCGGTTACTTTCAAAGTCCTACAATTATTTTCGGTAATTATACTTTGAAAAATGAAAATGATGATAGCACTTCAGATCTTTTTGTAACAAAGTTTGATTCAAATGGTATGATAGTAGGTGCAAGAAGTGCTGGAGGCGCTAAAGATGATGAGAGCAACTCAATAGCTATTGATAAGGATGGCAGTGTTTCTGTTGCAGGCTATTTTCATAGTCCAACTCTTTCTTTTGGCAGCTCTACCCTGTCAAACCTTGGCTCTTGTGATATTTTAGTAGCAAAATAAGTTTATTTGTCCTGACAAAGAACAATTAATTTTTCAAGACTTTAAATGTTTTTTTCGTTTTCCCTTCAATAGTAAGGAAATACATTCCCTGAGATAGGGCATTAAGTGATAATTTCATTGTTGCTTTATCTACAAGACCTGTAAGCATAGCTCTTCCGACAAAATCAGTTAATGTATAATGATAACCGATTATTTTCTCGTTCACAATAAAATTTAATTCATCATCAGCCGGATTTGGAAAAACTGATGTTGAATTTAAAAGTGCTAATTCATTAACTCCAGCAACCGGATCTGTCCAAACAATTGTGTTCCCATAGCTTGTTTTTTTACATCCAAACGCATTTGTTGCTGTCACAGAATAAGTACCATCCTGTGTAATTTCATACGTTTGTGATGTTGCCCCGGGTATTGGAGTTCCATTCATGTTCCATTGCAAATCATAACCAGGTAAAATGCAAGTTAACATATTTACATTGGGTATAAAAGTAGGCAATGGCGGAGGAGGAACTATTACAACATTTTGATGAGCACTTGAAAAAGTACAACCATTAGCATTGGTTAATCTCACCCAAAAACTACCAGAAACATGTGTAGTATAATTTGGAACGGTAACTCCATTCAGCAAAGCAGTATCATTAAACCATTCAATAGTATTAGCACCAGCTCCATTAATACTAAGCTGAACCGAATCACCCAAGCAAACACTATCATTGCCAACAGTGGTAACGGTAACAGGTGTTGGGCTGGCATACACATGAATTGTATCATAATGCGTAAAAGATTGTATCACAATGGTATCAACTGTAATACTTCCTGAACTGCCGGCTGTATCAGCAAATGGGATTGTACCGGGTGCGGAAGTAACATCGAATGGGAATGTTCCCAATGGATCATTAACAGAGGTAACATCATAGTCAGTAAAAACAAGTGTATAAGGAGGTGCTGTTAAATTTAAATTAAGGTTACTCCATGTGGCGGAAAGCGAATCTGATACAACAGGTGAGGTAAACATAAGAGCCCCTTGAGAATTATATAATGTAAAAAAAGGATCCGGATTATAAAAATAATGTGTTGGTTCTTCTACATCACCATCCCAACCCGGCTGAATGGTTGCTAATCTAACTTGGGTAATTTTAAAACCTAATATCTGGGTTTTTAAGGATACATAATAATCACCGGGAGTGTTATAGTGCTGTACCGGTGGGGTTTTAACATTGCTGCTATCTCCGTTACCAAAATGCCAATTATACGTTGTTGGGCTTGGTGCACCACTTATCAATCCATTAAATGATACCGCAGCTGAATCACAAGATTGAGCCGGTGAAAAAGCAAAACCTGAATTACCTCCGGTACCAGGAGCTATATAAACGGTTAATATTTGCGTGGAATTAAAATTACCTACACCCTGAAGATTAGTTACAATATAACAAGTAATGGTGAAAGTGCCTGACTGAAGCGGTGTTCCACATATTCTAACACAACCACGAATGTTTTGGGCAGGATTGTATTGGCACCCATTTCCGCTACTATTACATTCCCATTGTAAACCAAATGGCACGTTGGAAACCGACAATATTTTAAAATAATTTACGGTATAGCCTGATGTATCTAAAAACATAACAAAAGTTACATCAGTACTGTAGGGTTGCCCTTGAGTACCATTTGGTAAATTATGAGGATAAATTCCTCGCTGGGTCAGGGTGGTATCAATATTGCAACCAGGACATTGTGCATCACTTTTTCCAACTGAAAACAATAAGAAAAGCGACATTATTAGGAAGGTAATTTTTTTCATATGTTTATTTTTTATTTAGAAAATATAAACCATTGTGCTTCACCGTTTAGTCAAAGATACAATTTTGACCGGTTAAAAAAAAATATTTTTATCACCAGAAAACATTAAATAGAGTATGCTTTTATAGAAATGGTTGTATGTGATAAAATTAAAATTCAATCTGGTTATGCCATACTGTGCATCACAGTGATATCAATTGTTTGAAAAAAATCTCCATTTTCATTTGTGAATTCGTGATGCCATTTACAAGTGCATAGTTTTTTATCGGATTGGGTTTCA
>JAHEYA010000370.1 GCA_023251855.1 Bacteroidota bacterium | reverse complement strand
ATAAAGAAGCAAACTTTTATTATGGCTTTTATGAATATGTTCACTCATAAAAACAAAGTTAATATTTTACATTACTAACTCGACTACCGAAGCAGAGCTTCGGAGTATTATTTGAATAAAAAAACTCCAACCGCCTAAGGATGGAGTTTTAATTTTTTTTAAAATCTAATTTGAAATTAGTAACTAATAATCAACAACAACCAACCAACTACGAACCACCAACTACCAACTACTAACTACTAACTAATAACTAATTAAGCGGGTGTTTGCTCCGGCTTTGGTAACAATACTTTACGTGATAATTTGAATTTTCCGGTTTTAGGATCAACTCCAATTAATTTCACTTGTATTTTATCTCCTTCTTTTAAAATGCCTTCCATGCTATCCAATCTACGGTGTTCAACTTCAGAAATGTGAAGCAAACCATCCTTGCCTGCCATAAATTCAACAAATGCACCAAATGGCATTATTGTTTTTACTTTGCCTTCATATACTTCACCAACTTCCGGTTGTGCAACAATACCTTTAATTTTGGTCAATACTGCATCAATCGCTTCTTTATTAGTTGCAACAATATCAATATGTCCCATGTTGTTGATTTCTTCAATAACAATGGTAGCACCTGTTTCACGTTGCATTTCCTGGATAATTTTTCCTCCGGGTCCGATTACTGCACCGATAAACTCTTTTGGTATAGTGATTTTAACAATTCGTGGAGCATGTGGTTTATAATCTTCACGTGAGGCTGTAATTGTTTTTGCCATTTCACTCAATATGTGTAAACGGCCTTTTTTAGCCTGTTCTAAAGCTTCTGCCATTACTTCATAAGGTAAGCCATCTACTTTTAGGTCCATCTGACAAGCAGTGATTCCGTCTTTTGTTCCGCAAACTTTAAAATCCATATCGCCTAAATGGTCCTCATCTCCAAGGATATCGGATAAAATAGCATACTTGCCTTTTGCATCAGTTATCAAACCCATTGCAATACCTGAAACCGGTTTATTGATTTTAACACCTGCATCCATAAGCGCCAATGTTCCTGCACATACAGTTGCCATTGATGATGAACCATTCGATTCTAAAATATCAGAAACAACACGAACTGTATATGGATTTTCAACTGATAATACTTGTTTCAAAGCACGCTCTGCTAAGTTACCATGGCCGATCTCTCTTCTTCCCGGACCACGATTTGGTTTTACTTCTCCTGTTGAAAATGCAGGAAAATTATAATGCAACATAAATTTGTTTTGCCCCTGGAATAACGCCCTGTCAATAGATTGTAGATCTAATTTAGTTCCTAATGTCACGGAGGTTAATGATTGAGTTTCTCCACGTGTAAAAATTGCAGAACCATGAGCAGATGGTAAGTAACCGATCTCACTCCAGATTGGCCGTATCTGGTCTGTTTTACGTCCATCCAAACGAGCTCGTTCATCCAATACAAATCTGCGAACTGCATCATATTCTACCTCATGATAATATTTTTTTGCAAGCCCTTCTTTTGCTTTTCTTTCCTCTTCGGGTAAGGAAACTACAAACTCTGTAACTACTGCTTTAAATGCCGCTCCACGCTCTTTTTTATTTGGATTTTGAGATTTTGCAACAGCATATGCTTTATCATAAAGCTCTTTATAAACACGCGCTTTTAGATCAGCATCATTGGTTTCATGACAATATTCACGTTTGGTTATCGGACCTTTTACAGCTGCAACTTTAGCAGCAAACTCATTGATAGCCTTTATTTGCAAACGAATTACTTCATGCGCAAACTTAATTGCTTCCAACATTTCTGCTTCCGAAATTTCTTTCATTTCTCCCTCTACCATCATAATATCCTTTTCAGATGCCGCAATGATCATATCAAGGGTACCTTTTGCAATTTCTTCTACAGTAGGATTAGCAATTAATTTCCCGTCAACTTTTCCAACTCTTACTTCTGAAACAGGGCCATTAAAAGGAATGTCAGAAAGTGTAATTGCTGTAGCTGCTGCTAAACAAGCAAGCGCATCCGGCATAGTATTTTTATCTCCTGAAATTAAAGAAATTAACACTTGAGTATCTGCATGATAATCATCCGGAAATAAAGGACGTAATGCACGATCCACCAATCTGGAAGTTAATATTTCATAATCTGATAAACGTGCTTCTCTTTTGAAAAATCCTCCCGGAAAACGTCCTGCCGCTGCAAATTTTTCCTGATAATCAACTGATAAAGGCAAAAAATCGGTTCCTTCTTTTGCATCTTTGTTTGAAACAACTGTTGCTAACAACATTGTGTTTCCCATTTTTACAACCACTGCTCCGTCAGCTTGTTTTGCTAATTTCCCCGTTTCTAATGTAATTGAGCGACCATCCGCTAATTCAAATGTGTGTGTAATTCCAATTTGTGACATAGTTTTTTTTTTATCCACCGAAACTTTAGTGAAGGTGGGTCGTTTTTAATTTATTGTTTTCTTTTCCTCTTTTATTTATTTAGTGATTTGGTGAATTATTAATTTTGCCTTTTTCCTTCTCCACTTCTCTAAATCAACAATTCTCTATTTCCATTTATGCACAAAAAGCATCCTGCCAATGACAGGATGCTCTCTGAAATACAATCTTAAACTATAGATTTCAATTATTTTCTTAGATCAAGTTTTTTTACAATTGCACGATATCTTTCAATATCATTTGCCCTTAAGTAATCTAATAAGCCTCGTCTTTTAGAAACCAACGCAACAAGTGATTTTTGAGTTCCAAAATCTTTTTTGTTGGCATCTAAATGATTTGTAAGATGGTCAATTCTTGTAGAAAACAAAGCAATTTGCCCTTCCGTATTTCCGGTATCTTTTTCCGATTTGCCGTGTTTTTTGAAAATTCCTTTTTTAATTTCAGTTGTTAAATACATCTGCTTTAGTATTTTGATTGTGTTAATAATTCCTCCCTACTGTGAAATTTCGGATTGCGAAGATAAAAATATTTTTTGAATCAGCAATACTATTATTAAAAAATTTGACAAAGCCGTCACAATTATAAAGTAATCAAAAAAATAAATTCCAACCTTTTTTTTCTTGGATTTGCTGATAAATTTGCTTTGTATAATTTAAACAACTAAATTTCGGACAAATTTGCAATAACTTTTTATTAACCTTTAGCGTATAACTGCATCGAATCAAATAATTGATAACTATGTGATTATAAATTTGTTATCATCATAAAACAATTTTTAAAAATTTCTGACTCTAAATTAAAATTTATGCAAACAAAATATTACTTGCCCCTCATTCTTGTCATCTGCTTTTTGTTCCAAAAGTCAATTGTTGCCCAATCTTTTATTGACCTTGAAGCAGCCCAGGTTTTTTCAACTTTTAAATATGTTGACAGTCAGGGCAATGAAGAAAAAGAATATTCGCCAAATATTGTAAGCAGTTATGGCTTAGGATTT
The DNA here is from genome assembly GCA_023251855.1 of Bacteroidota bacterium. GTDB lineage: Bacteria > Bacteroidota > Bacteroidia > 2-12-FULL-35-15 > 2-12-FULL-35-15 > 2-12-FULL-35-15. Next base: position 17 of record JAHEYA010000370.1, on the reverse strand, counting down.
CAGTTTCTTAACTCGAG
>JAHEYA010000369.1:2708-3453 GCA_023251855.1 Bacteroidota bacterium | reverse complement strand
TACCTGTTACGCCCGTTGGTGCGCCAGCAGGACCAGTTGCACCTGTTGCTCCATTACCTGTACTGCCTGTTACTCCTGTTGGTGCTCCGGCAGGGCCCGTAGGACCCACTGCTCCAATACCTGTTGCACCGGTAGAACCTGTGCTGCCGGTAGAACCTGTATTTCCGGTTACTCCTGTTGGTGCTCCTGCAGGACCAGTTGCGCCTGTTGCACCGCCACCCGTACTGCCTGTAACACCTGTTGGTGCTCCTGCTGGGCCGGTCGCTCCGGTTACACCACTTCCTGTACTTCCAGTAACACCGGTAGGTGCTCCTGCAGGGCCTGTTGCTCCAGTCGAACCAGCTCCAGTTGACCCGGTATTTCCAGTATTACCAACAAATCCTGATCCTCCGGAACCATTACCACATAATGATTTCCAACTAGTGGTTGCTGCATTCCAATAAAAGAAACAAGCAGAATCAGTATCGAACACCAATAAACTGTTTGCAGGCGTGTTTATAGCTAAACGCTGAACAGCAGTCATACGTGGAATAAGAAGTCCTTTGTTGTTTAATGGACTAGCATTTATATCTAATAGCGCTGATGGAGCCGGAGTAAGAGTACCAATACCAACATTATTATCCTGAGAAAAAACAGGTGTGAGATTTAAGATATAAGATATGAGAAAAAAGAAAATAATGATTTGAAATTTGAAATTACCTCCTTCCATAGTGCAATTACCCATTTCAAATTTCTTTCCAATTGT
>JAHEYA010000369.1:0-2698 GCA_023251855.1 Bacteroidota bacterium | reverse complement strand
TTCATAACCAAGTGTATTACACTCAAATAATTGATAAACAATTTCAATCAAAATTGGGTGCTGTACGTGGGTGTTTACGAGTTTTTGAGGAACAAGTTTCAAAAGGCTGAAACTCTTTGTTATTAAACGATTTTAGCCTAATGAACCCAGCAGTATTTTCAATTCTTCGCTTTTATCAGGGTAACCAAGTTTTTCATAGGAAGCGATAAGATTTCGTAGCAATCTTTTAATAATTTCGAGGTTGGAGCAAGGTTCGTAAAAGCTATGTGTTTGATCTAATTTAAGTTGTTTCAAAAAGGCATCAATCTCTTTTTGTCCAAAAATAGCCCCTTTACTAAAAGGGTTGATGTAAAATAACACATTGCTTCCTTCATTCCCCTCTTTAGACGGCACTCCTAAGTGGTCTATATCCGCATAGCACAAAATAAAATGTTCCGGCAAATTCACTCCATATATAGGAATATCAAGGCTTTGAGCGACAATAGTATAGATTATGGATAATAAAAGTGGATTTCCTTTTTTACTTTCCAATACATTATTTATATACGAATTTTGCGGAGCGTGGTAATTGGTAGTATTTCCACTAAAGTTATGTACATCAAACAAAATATGATTGATGATTTTAACTTTTTCTAGAGCTGTTAAATTTTCATTCAACTCTAACCAAACATCCTGTTTAATTTGATCAATCTGTTTTTTTATTTTAGAAAAATCAACATCCGGATATTGGTATCGGGTAATAAGCAAAGCACCTTCAAGTAGGTTTTGTTGTTCAGGATGAGCCCATTCTTTTAAAGCATCTTTTATGAGATCGAATTGAATTTGATGAATAATGTTTTCAATTCGATTTTGGATAAGGGTATCAAAGGAGTGTTCCCAAGCATCTTCAAGAACTGGAATGATTTCTTCACCAAACGACAAAAATTTCATACTCACCTGCTTAAAAACTGCTTCGTCTGGGTCGTCAAGCAAACTAATAAGCGCTTTTACTTCTTTTTTATTCATTTTTAATGAATTAGAATGTTGACGAATAAGAATACTATATTGCTAAACCCTTGAATTATAAATAATCCGAAGAAGTTGGATGCAAAAGTATATTGTTATTGAAAGAATTTATGAGGAGTTTCAAGAAGATTTCAACGTTACTTTGTTAATCTCTCTAAAACATGCTGTATTAGTTTATCTACAACCGGATGGTAATCTTTGCTATATTGTTTAATCACCCGATTGGCGATTATGGCGCACACAGTGCATGTTTGGTGGCCAAGCAATTTACCTAAACCATAAAGTGCAGAGGTCTCCATTTCGAAGTTGGTGATGCGGTGTTCTTTGAATTTAAAATCTGTTAATTGCTGATTAAAATCTACTACCCAAGGACTCAATCTTAATTTCCGTCCTTGCGGACCATAAAACCCAGGAGCAGTAGCAGTAATACCGTGTATCATATCAAACCCAATCTTATTGATCAATGTTTCAGAACCTTTAACCACGTATGGATATGGTAAATTTTTGTTCCAGTTGGTTTGTTTGATAAATGCTTCAGAAATTTCATTTTCATTTGCAGAAGGTAAATCAAGATAATAATTCATTAAACCGTCAAAACCCAAACCATGAGTGGAAACCACAAAATTATCTACGGGAATATCTTGTTGTAAAGCACCGGAAGTGCCTATACGTACAATATTCAAACTTCTTTTTTTTTCTTTAATTAGGCGAGTTTTCAGATCAATATTTACAGCTGCATCCAGTTCATTTACCAAAATATCAATATTATCGGTACCAATACCTGATGATACCACCATTATGGGCTTACCTTTATAAGTACCGGTATGAGTAATGAATTCACGATTTTGAACTTTAAAATCGATTTTATCAAAAAATTTAGAAACCGCTTCTACCCTACCCTGATCTCCAACAATAATAATATTATCGACAATATTTTCAGGTACTAATTTTAAATGATATACACTGCCATTTGGATTAAGTATAAGTTCTGTTTCAGGTATGATATTGCTCATATTTTTAGTTTTTAAAAAAGAATTTAGTAATATTGTTCTCACTACGAACAAAGAAAACTAGAGAATTTGGAATACATTCAATTAATCTTTCGTAGGTATTCGTAATTCATATCACAATAATACAAATTTATGAATCAACACATCAATAAAATTTTAGTGCCGATTGATTTTTCAGAGCAATCAATAGTTGCATTGGAACAATCGTACAATTTAGCAAGAGAATACCATGCAGAAATCACGCTATTGTACATTATCGAGGATAACGGACTGTTTGCTAAATTAGTTTCAGGTGAACAAAATTATGACTTGCAAATTGATGAGCTAAAAAAGAATATTCAGGAAAGACTTGATGCACTGGCTGCTGCAGCTGAACAAAAAAGCAAACTGGATATTAAAACCATAATTGTAAAAGGGGCAATTTATGAGAAAATTGCTGAAGTAGCTGAGGTGATTAATGCAACAATGATAATTATGGGTACCAATGGTGGAGAAGGATTAAAAAAACGATTTATTGGTTCAAATGCTTTACGAGTAGCGCGTGAGTCAAGGATACCGGTAATTACTATAAAAGGGAAACATCATCGTAATGGCTGTAAGAACATTGTATTACCGCTTGATTTATCAAAAGAAACACGTGAAAAAGTAAATAAAGCAATCGAATTATCGAAAATATTTCATGG
>JAHEYA010000368.1 GCA_023251855.1 Bacteroidota bacterium | reverse complement strand
TAACTGAATAAAAAAGCAGGAAGAATTGATTTTAACCCAGTTATTGGCAATACTTTTTTTGGTATTCTAGCAGGAAATGGCCTCACAACAGGAAAACAAAATACAGGTTTTGGGGATGTTACACTTTTTACCGATAGTACAGGAAGTTTTAATACTGCAATCGGATCAGGTGCTCTTTATTGGAACACTACTGCGGATCAAAATACCGCCTGTGGAAGTCTTGCACTTGCCTCTAATGTTACAGGAACGCAAAACACGGGATTAGGAGCTGGTGCGGGCGGTCCAAATCAGTACGGCTCCTATAATACATTTATTGGTTCTAACGCGATATGTCCATTTGGGCTTGGCAGCAATCTGTTCAATTCAACAGCACTTGGAAGTACTGCAATAGTTAACTTACATGATAAGGTTAGAATTGGGGATGTAAATGTTACTGTGGTGGAAACACAACTTCAATTCTATGCTATTTCAGACGGGCGCTTTAAAACTAATATCAGCGAGAGTGATGTAAAAGGCTTAACATTCATTAAACATCTGCGTCCAGTTGTATTTAATTTTAACACACAAATGTTTCAGGAATTTCTGACAAATAATTTGCCGGATAGTTTGCGTAACAGGTTTTTTGACGGTGTAGATTTTGGTCCTTCTACCGCTATTCGCCAGAGTGGTTTTATTGCACAAGAAGTGGAAACGGCTGCAAATGCAGTTGGTTATAACTTTAGTGGATTACACAAAGCTGAAAATGCAAATGACAATTACAGTCTTGCATATGGAGCCTTTGTTGTCCCTATCGTTAAAGCTATACAGGAACTTGATTCAATGCAAACTTTGGGTTCAACCAAAAGCTTGAAAACAAAGGGCACTCCTGTTGTTAATAAGCTCACTAAGTTTACAAGTGTTGATACCGTTGCCAACAGCCAGATAAGTGATGATGGAACTAATGTGGGCATAAATACAACTACTCCAACTAATAAATTGGAAATTAAATCAAGCACCCTAAACAGTAGTGGTTTAACATTTACTAATCTCACTCTTGCTTCTACTGCAAACGCAGCCAATGGAAAGGCTTTAAGCGTAAGTTCAAGCGGTGAAGTTATATTAACGAATGGCGCTATTGGTGCTACAGGTGCTACAGGCAATAACGGAACTGACGGTGCTACAGGAAATGTAGGAGCAACTGGTGCTAACGGTACCAACGGTACCAACGGAACCAACGGAACCAACGGTGCTACAGGAGCAACAGGTAATAATGGAAGTACTGGTGCAACTGGCGCTACAGGGTTTTTGGGTAATGGCACTGTGGCTGGCAACACTCCTTATTGGAATGGTAGTAATTGGGTACTGAACAGTAGCAATATTTATAATAGTGGAACCAACATAGGCATAGGAACAACAAACCCAACTAATATATTTAAGATAGCTAAAGATGTAAGTTCTCAGGCTTCTGTGCGTGGAGATGTTCAATTGGAGATAGGCGGCTTAACCGATCAAGCCAAAGTGATGCGACTTGGATTCAATACAACAAATAACTATGCATTTATTGATGCAACACAATGGGGATCAAGTACCAGCCCTTTGGTTTTGAATTCAGGTGGTGGCAATGTTGGTATTGGTACAACTACTCCAAGAAGTCGATTGGATATTGCTCCTTCAACAAGTCAGGGAAGCATATTTGGTATTGACCAATTAGTTGGCTTTGATGACTTACGTTTTTACACAGACAATTTAGGAACAACTGCAAGAATGGTTATTGATGGCAATGGCAATGTGGGTGTTGGTACAACCATTCCAACTAATATATTTAAGATAGCAAGAGATGTGAGTTCTGAGAATGCTGTGAGAGCTGATGTTCAGTTGGAGATAGGCGGTTTAACCGACCAAGCCAAAGTGCTGAGGCTTGGTTATAATACTACCGGCAACTATGCATTCATAGGTGCAACACAATGGGGTTCAAGCACCAGTCCGCTGATAATAAATCAGGGAGGTGGTAATATCGGCATGGGAACGGCAACACCTGTTTATAAATTGGATGTTAACGGAGATGTTAATGTTAATGGCACTTATCGCCAGAATGGGAGTGTTTTTACATCAGATGTCTTGTTTAAAACCCATATTGATAGTATTTCTAATGCAACGGCTATCATAGAGCAATTAAAGCCCCGTACCTTTTACTTTGATACAACAAATGTGTACGGTTTGAATTTTAGTTCCCAAAAACAGTTTGGAATAATTGCACAAGATGCAGAGCTGGTGTTACCTGAATTGGTAAGTTCTACTTTTAAACCGGCTTCGTACGATACAGCCGGAATGCTTGCAACACAGCCGGTAACCTATAAAGTATTAAACTATAATGCTTTAATTGCTATACTGATGAAAGGAGAGCAGGAACAGCAGGAAAAAATTAATAATTTGGAAACAAAAACAGTAAACCAAGAGTCTATTATTACCGCATTGAATAAGGTAGTAACAACACAAGATTCTGTTAATAGTTTTGTGCAAAATCAATTAAATCAATTACTCACAACAATTACAAATTGTTGCAACAATAATGAAAACCGTTCTATTCAACAACCAACTAATTCTCAGAACAAATCATTTGCAAAGCAAACCGATGTTGAATTGAGCAATAAGCATATTGTAGTGTTGAATCAGAATGTTCCAAATCCTTTTGCAGAGCAAACTACCATCACTTATAATTTGCCGGATGACTTTACCCGTGCACAGATTATTTTCTTGGAAATGTCAGGCAAGATCATCAAAACAGTTGATTTAACGGAGAAAGGAGAGGGTCAATTAAATGTATTCGCTAATGATTTAACAAACGGTATTTACACCTATTCATTAATTATTGATGGGCAAAATGTAGAAACTAAAAAGATGGTGAAAACGAAATAATATTATTTTAAAAGCCCATTTATCAATTGGCAAATATTTTTTTGTTTCAGTAAACTTTTTTAACCTTGCACTCAAATAACGCAAATAATTAAATCAATGATACCACGTACATTATTTACCGAAGAGCATGAAATGCTTAGGGATGCAGTAAAAGAATTTTTTCAGAAGGAAATTGTTCCTTTTCATGATCAATGGGAGCAGGATGGTCAAATATCGCGAGAAGCATGGCTTAAAGCCGGAGAAATGGGTATTCTATGTCCGAATACCCCTGTAGAATATGGTGGACCCGGTTTAGATTTTCTTTATTGTACCGTAATTATTGAAGAGCTAGCAAAAACAGGCTGTACCGGTCCGGGCTTCTTTTTACATTCAGATATCGTTGCTCCCTATATTCTACACTATGGAACAGAAGAACAAAAGAAAACCTGGATACCCAAAATGGTAAGTGGTGAAGCTATTACCGCTATTGCTATGAGTGAACCGGCTGCAGGAAGTGATTTGCAGGGAATCAAAACAACTGCTGTAAAACAAGGGGATCATTATGTTGTAAACGGTTCAAA
>JAHEYA010000055.1 GCA_023251855.1 Bacteroidota bacterium | reverse complement strand
TTAACGTCATCTCCAAATAATATAGAGTATACTTTTTTGTATATTTAAGCGTTTGGGGAACAGTTCAAATTTTTTTTAGATGAGTAATTTCAAAAAAAATAGTATAGTTGTAGTGCCCTCCCTGTTTGTTTGTGGAAGTTTATTTTCACAAATTAATTACAACCAGATTTCCGGTCAGGAAATAGATAAACGATTAAATACAATTACAACTGCTGTTCCGTTTCTGTTGATTTCGCCTGATTCAAGGGCAGGGGGAATGGGTGATGCAGGTTGTGCCTCTTCAGCAGATGTGAATGCTCTTCACTGGAATGCAGCTAAAATGGCCTTTTCAGAGAAACAAATGGGTATTGGTGTTTCTTATACACCCTGGTTAAGAGCATTAGTTCCTGATATTAATCTGGCTTATTTATCGGGTTATTATAGAACAAAAAAGCGCGGAACATTTGGTGCTGCCTTAAGATATTTTTCGTTGGGTGATATTACATTTACAGATATCAATGGTGATAAAATTGGCCAGTTCCGTCCAAATGAATTTGCTTTGGAGGTCGGTTATGCAACCAAGTTGGGCAAAAACTTTTCGGCAGGCGGAGCAATGCGTTATATCAATTCTAATTTAACAGGGGGGACTTTTGTTGATGGTTCAGCAACTCGCCCCGGTCGCTCTTTTGCGGTAGATATCTCTGCATTATACCATAATGACAAAATAAAAATTGGAGATAAAAAATCAACAGTAGCGGTAGGCTTGAATATTTCTAATATTGGCGCCAAGATGACTTATTCAGATAGGGGAGGAAAAAACAATTCAGATTTTATTCCTATCAATATGCGTTTGGGTGGTTCGCTTTCTATCGACATTGATGATTACAACGCCATTGCGTTTGTAGCAGATGCAAATAAATTATTGGTTCCAACACCACCAATTTATAAGCAAAAAATAAATCCGGCAACCGGTAAGCCTGATGGTGTTGAATATGATCTAAATGGTAATCCAATAATTCTTAAAGGAAAAGATCCCAAAAGAGGTGTTACTGAAGGTATTTTAGGTTCATTCAATGATGCGCCCGGTGGAAACAAGGAAGAGTTAAGGGAAATTAATTATTCAGCCGGAGTAGAGTATTGGTATAATAAATTGTTTGCAATTCGATTCGGCTATTTTTATGAACATCCTACAAAAGGGAATCGTCAATATTTTACACTTGGAGCTGGGGTAAGATATAATGTTTTCGGTATAGACTTCGCTTATTTGATTCCAACACAACAAAGAAATCCTCTGGAAAATACGTTGAGATTCTCTCTTACGTTTGATTTTGATGCGTTCAAAGCACAGAATGAAGCACCTGCGGAATAAGATTTGAGATGTTAGATATGAGTATTGAGATGATGTCTGTTGGGCATTCAAATCTTTCTCACATCTCACATCTCAATACTCAAATCTAAATAATATGAAAACACGAATAGGTTTTGGTTTTGATGTTCACCAATTAAAGGGAGGAAAAGATTTTTGGTTAGGCGGGCATAAGATTCCGAGCAGTAAAGGTGCTGTCGGGCATTCAGATGCGGATGTTCTGATTCATGCAATTTGTGATGCATTATTAGGTGCAGCAGGGATGCGTGATATCGGTTTTCAGTTTCCAGATACCTCTTCAGAGTTCAAAGGAATTGATAGTAAATTATTGCTTTCCAGAGTAATGGATTTGCTTAAAAAAGAAAACTATACCATTGGAAACATTGATTGCACTTTGGTTTTAGAGGCTCCTAAAGTAAATCCTCATATTGATGAAATGAAACAAACGCTTGCGAGTATCATGAATATTAATGAAAGTGATATCGGTTTAAAAGCGACTACAAATGAAAAGATGGGGTATGTGGGCCGTGAAGAGGGTGTTTGTGCTTATGCTGTTGCTTTAATACAAAAAGGGAGTTAAAGCCACTTATTTTCCTTTTCTGTGGCTTGAATCTTTCTTTTGAATTTCATCTATTTGATTTTCAAGTTTTAGGAATTTGCTTTTAAAAATTTCAATTTCAATTTTCAATTTCTCAATTTCATCAGTTTTTAGTTTCAATTCATCTTATACCAGTTTAAGTTGAGCAGTGCGCTTTTCCAAGGCTTGTATTATTAATTGATACAACAAAGTAACAAAAATATCAGTGAAACTAGAAGTTTTAGGTATTTAAAAATCTTCTATATTTACAATAAAATTAAAGCAATTATTAATTGATAATGAAATCAAACCTAATTACCCTTGCTCTTATTGCATTTGCACTCAATACATTCGGGCAATTCCCTCAAAACACTTATCAAAGTGCATCAAACCAATATTACTGGAAAAACAGAAAACCTTATGATGGCTATTGGCAGCAGGATGTATACTATAAAATAAATGCATCCATTGATGATAAAACAGATATAATTGATGGAGCATTGGAACTAGCCTATACTAATAATTCACCGGATGAATTGTCTTTTGTTTATTTTCATTTGTATAGTAATGCACAAGCCAAAGGTTCGTATTTATCTGATTTGTATAACAATAATGGGGTAAAACTTACTTATGGCAAATATGAAGAGCAGGGTCTTGGGACAAATGTTTCAAAGATTACTTATAATGGTTCAGACTTAAAAACGGAACAAGATAACACCGTTTTAAAAGTATTTCTTCCAAAAGGCTTGAAAACAGGTGAAAGTATCATTTTTAAAGTTGACTTTAAAACGTACTTTGACACTGGAACCATTCGTAACCGAATGAAATTATTTAATGCATGGGGCTTTAAACATTATGATGTAGTACACTGGTATCCGCGTATTTCAGTGTATGATCGTAAAGCCGGATGGGATACTGATCAACATTTGGATCATGAATTTTATGGAGATTTCGGAACGTATGATGTAGCATTTACATTTCCGAATAATTATGTACTTGATGGAACTGGAAATTTGTTGAATAAAGATGAAGTACTGCCGGCAGATCTGCGAGAGAAATTAGATATTAAAATTTTTAAAAATAAGATATGGAATGAAGCACCATCAGTAGTAATTGCAGCTGATGGAACAAAAAAAATCTGGAAATTTCATGCTGAAAATGTCCATGATTTTGCACTTACTGCTGATCCTACCTATCGTATTGGTGAAGCAGAATGGAATGGCGTTAAGTGCATATCACTTGCAGAGGAGCCACATGCTTCACGCTGGCAAAATGCTGCTGAATATGCAGCAAAAATCCTTAAAGTTAATTCTGATGATTATGGAATGTATGGTTATCCCAAAATGATTGTTGCTGATGCTCAGGATGGAATGGAATATCCTATGCTTACGCTGGATGGTGGTTTTGACCCCGATTATAGAGATCTTTTTATTCATGAGATAAGTCACAATTGGTTTTTTGGAATGGTAGGTTCGAATGAAACGTACAGAGCTGCTCTTGATGAGGGATTTACTCAATTTTTAACAAGCTGGACCTATGAACGAATTGAAGGTAATCAACGCGTGAAATATGCTCCAAAATCAAGTTATATACAACGATTTACCGAACCTGATTATGTGAGAAATTCAGAGGTTTACAATGGATATATGGATGAAGCAGCCAGAGGAGGTGAAACAAATATTAATGTTCACTCCGATGGGTTTTCAGGAGCGCTTCGTCATGGTGGAGGGTATAGACAAGTGTATATGAAAACCTCTACTATGCTTTATAATTTGCAATATACACTTGGTGATTCGCTGTTTTTAGGCGCTATGAAACATTATTTCAACCAATGGAAATTTGCCCATCCTTATTTTGAAGATTTCCGCAATTCAATAATACAATACACAAAAGTTGATCTGAATTGGTTTTTTGATGAGTGGATAGAAACCTCTAAAACTATTGATTATGCTGTTAAATCAGTAAAAAGTGGCGATACGGATGGAGAATATAACATAACTTTTAAACGTAAGGGAATGCAGATGCCTCTCGATTTCGCAGTGGTAGCAAAGAACGACAGCGTTTATAATTTTCACATCCCAAATAATTGGTTTGTAAAAAAAACAAAAGCAACCGTATTACCTCGCTGGATCGGTTGGGATAAAATAAAACCGGAATATACAGCAAAGGTTATCATACCATCAGGTATAGAGGATGTAGTGATAGACCCAAGTACAAGGTTGGCTGATGTAAATATGTTGGATAATAATGAGCATATATCCATAAAATATCGTTTTGATTCTAAAATTTATAATCCTTCCAACTGGATGAGGTATGAATTATTTGCCCGTCCGGATATATGGTACAATGGCTTTGATGGTGCCAAAGTGGGCTTGAATATTAATGGAAACTATATGAATTACAAACATATTTTTGATGCAACAGTTTGGTTTAACACCGGAATTGGTCAACACTATTTGAACGAGATTACCACAAAAGGTAAGTATGATAATGTAAATTTAAGAGTAAGTTACCGTACCTCAGCAGACCAGTTTATGAAAGGTTCTGCTGTTTACGCATCAGCAAAGGCTTTGGAAGGTTTGAATGCTTATGTTGCCGGGTTCGACAGAAAAGATATTTCCGGAAAAAATAAAATTTACATGTACTTTAAATCCATGTACAGAAAGGATTCTACGGATCTGACTTATTTATTATTACCGCAAGAATGGACACCAAACAAGCTCAACAATACTATTAATATTGGAATTGAACATCTTTACAATTATCAGTTGGGAACAGGGAATATTAATTTAGGGATGCGTTCTTCAGCAATAATGAGTGATTACGATTTTCAAACAATTAATTTGAATGTTATCAACCGTACACGCCTTGGAAAAACGTTGTTAAATACGCGTGTTGTTGCTCAATATGGCAGTGGCAGCAATTGGGCTAGTGAATCGTCATTATTTTTAGCGGGTGCAAATCCGGAAGAGATGATGGAAAATAAATATACACGTTCGATGGGTTATTTTGATCCTGCATGGGCAGCAATCGGAACATCAACAAATAATTTTCAGCATGGCGGTGGGCTTAATTTACGTGGTTATTCAGGTTATCTGGCACCACAGTTACACAGTGATAGTACCACCATATCCAATACGTATAAAGGGCAAACAGGAGCAGCGGTGAATGCTGAATTAGAATTTGATGGAATAATAAAAATTAAAAAACAAAATTGGTTGACGCGTACATTCAAATTAACTACCTACTTATTTGGAGATGCAGGATTAATAAATTACAATTCCATCAGTGATCATGTTTTAAAAATGAGCGATCTACGTGTTGATGGGGGTTTAGGAATAGCTTTAACTATAAAAAAATTCGGTGTACTGCAAACTGTAAATCCATTAACAATACGATTTGACATGCCACTTTTTCTAAATCATCCTCCGGCAACCGATATAGGATTTATACAGTATAGGTTTGTGATCGGTGTTAGCAAAGCGTTCTGATGAAACATGGCATTATAAAAATTAGATTTCTTCTACCTTTATCAGTGGCACTTTTTTATTCCTCCTGCATAAGCGATGTATACAATCCGGAGGTATGTTTTCAGGAAAATGTATTACCAATTTTTGTAACTAAATGCAGCATGAGCGGCTGTCATAATTCTTTAGACAATAAAGCGCATTACGACCTAACCACCTACGAAGGAATTTTGAAAGGTGTTACAGCCAACCATCCATTGCAAAGCGAAGTTTACAATCAAATAAGAGGAATTAATCCATCAATGCCGGTGGGTCAAAAGTTAGATCAAAAAGATATTAGTTATATCAAAATATGGATAAAGATGGGAGCAAAAAACAGTTCCAATTGCAGTGGTTGTGATACCCTCAATGTTACGTACAATGTTAGAATAAAACCCATAATTACAAATTGGTGTGTTGGATGCCATACAGCCGGAAATGCAGGAGGAGGTTATGATTTGTCTAATTATACAGGGGTTTCAACTTCAATTACTGATAATAGACTTATAGGAAGTTTAAAACATTTGGCAGGATTTTCTGAGATGCCCAAAAATACAAATAAGTTATCAGATTGTGATTTAAAAGCTGTTGAAAAGTGGGTGAATGCAGGGCATTTGAATAATTGATCTTTTATTTTATGTGTTTTAAATTTTAAACACAATATCTTTAGTTCTGTTTAAAATAAAATCAATAAATTCGCAACCTTAAATTGAAAGTCTTTAATCAAATCTTAAAATAAAAAAAATGAAAAAAATATTAATTGTTATTTTGACTGTCGTAACAACTCTTTCCGGCTTTGCGCAAACCAAAGAAGATCAATATGCAAAAGCATATAAGTTAAAACTTGAATTTAAATACAAAGAAGCGTTTCCACTATTTCAAGCATTGTTAAAAGGGGATTCGAGCAATGTTAATTATGTTCAGTTTTCAAGTTATTGTTATTCAAAATATGGTTTTTATTATGCTCCGGAAGCTGAAAAAATGAAGTACTATAAAACAGCAGAGTATCTTGCAAAAAAAGCAATTAAGTTGAATGAGGTAAGTGCAGATGCACATTATGTATATGCAATGGCATTGGGGCGTATCAATGAAAATGCAAGTTCAAAACAAAAAATTGCAAATGCAAAATTAATTAAATCGGAAGTGGATAGAGCTATTGCTTTGAATCCGAAATTGGCTGGGGCGCATCACATTCTTGGTCGCTGGAACCGTACTATTGCGGGTTTTAACGGTGTTGAAAAAGTGATGATCAATTCTTTTTTTGGCGGAGTGCCTCCGGGAGGTTCATATGATGATGCTGTAAAAGCGTTTACGACAGCAGTTAGTATCGAACCTAAATATATGAATCATCAGTATGAGCTTGCTCAAACCTATCATGAAATGGGAAAAAATGCCGATGCAAAAGTATGGGTAGAAAATGCGTTGAAAATAGTTCCTGCTCACGATGATGATGTAAAAGCAAAAGCTGATTGTGAAGCATTGCTTAAAAAATTGAAATAAAATTGCTGAGGTCTTTAGGCAATGGATTTAAAATATAAAAAAGACAGGGCTTTAGCCAAAAATATCATTGATGTTTTTGGCTAAAGCCCATTTTTTGTTTTTTTATTTATTCCACGACCTAAAGGTCATGGCAAAGTTTTGAGCCTTCACTTCAACTGTAAATAAATGAAAAATATTCTAAAAAAAATTCCTCTGATTTTTTTATGCCTTACTTGCTTTGGGTTAAACAAAGCAGTTAGTCAGCCTATTTCAGATACTGATAAAATAATTGGCGAATGGGAATCAGGCAGTGGTAAGGCCCGAATAAAAATAAGTAAGTATGGGGATAAATATTCAGGTAAAATAATTTGGTTGAAGGAGCCCTTGTACAAAGACGGCAAAACCACTAAACGTGATACTAAAAATCCGGATGAAACCAAACGAACAGTACCTATTATTAATTTAACTATTTTATTGGGCTTTGTTTATAAAGGCAATAATTGCTGGGGAAACGGAACAATATATGATCCCGAGAGCGGAAGTACTTACAACTGTGTTATAAAACTGAAAGATGAAAAAATACTTGATATCAGGGGTTTTATAGGGATACAACTTGTTGGGAGAACTGAGGTGTGGAAAAGGATTTAGGAAATGGTGAATGTTAAATGAGAAATGCTGAATGAAAAAAAAGAAAGTTTTATCCTATTTCCTTTAATCAATCACTGAATACAATTTCAAAAAATCTATTTCGACTTCTTCCCACTTCCCAAATTAAATACCCTTGAAATATTAAATCCGAATTTGTAGCCACCTTTTAACCAGCTATCGGTAGTGCTTGCTATGTAGTTGTTTTCAATGATCCCTGAAGCATTTGTAAAGTTGATGTGAAATACGTGTCCACCGGTTTCAATCTCAACACCAAGAGCCAAAGGAGCATAAAATGGGTTGGCCGTATTGTTAGTCCGGTATTTTGATAAGGTATAAAAATAATCTGCAATAATTGCTACACGTTTAGTGATCTTTAAGCGGAAACCACCACCCATAGAAAGCAGGTCGTTTGTTTCTTCAGCACCATTATCAGCATTGATATTAGCTAAAACATAGTTGCGATGCAGGTAAGTGGGAATCAATTCCATTGAAAAGCGGGAGCCGAATTTACGCGCAATTAAAAGTTGGCTGACATAAGAAATGCGATGGATATCATTGTGTTTAAATTCGGCTGTAGTAGATAAGCCATTATAGAATTGGCTTGCATCCTGTGAGTTATAACTCATATCGCCAAAAAATGCCAAAGAGAATGGAATATGATTGTCGGTAGTTTGAGTCATGATACGGTATTTTACTAATCCATCAATCATCTCATTTTGTTTACTTCTGGCTATACCAAGTGTTAAATCATCAGTGATGCCGAAATCAAATGAGATACGAATATCAGTAGAGTTATCAAATCCGTATAGTGAGTGTGGACCACCACCACCGGCAGTACCGGCATTGCCAAAACGGTGAGTAACTCTAAAATCCATTGTTCTGGCTTTTACAGTTTCGGTAGACTGGCTGTTAATTATTTTAGAAGTTTTGAAAGTTGCAATAACCTTTTCGTGGGTTTTAGGTCCGCCGGCCGAATCAAGCAGGCTAAGCAGGTCATCTTGTGCAATGGCAGAAAAAGATACTGTTGCCAGGCAGATTACAAAAAATGGGTTTTTTAAAAGTATCATCATATGGTTTTTATTATTTCTTTTTAAAAGCTTCTAATGAGGCATCCAATTTTATTTCAACATCTTCAGCAATATTTTTTACATAAAGACTAGGCACTTTGATATTGTAATCCGCAATATGAATAAAAAATTTGGTAGAGAGAATTATTACGGTTCCTTTAACAGTAACTTTTCCATCAATGGTTCTGTCCTTTTCAACTCCATGCATATTCAGTTTTCCGGTAATTGTAACTTTAGATTCTCCATCTTTTGTCCAATCTACTTTTTCATTGATCTTACCTTTAAAAACAGCATTTGGGAACTTTTCGGTTTCTACATAATTTTCATTAAAATGTTCCTGCATAAGTGGTTTTTCAAAAACAAATCCAGACATTGGAATTTTTATCTGAATATCACCGGTAGAGGTGTTAAGAATAGGTTTCGCAGCTTTATTATCTGCTTTTATATCTTCAATAGGACCAGAAGAGAAGAAGCATACGTCACAAGTTTTAGCCATCCATATTTGGGCGAATATGCTTGTGCTTAGGGTAATTCCAGCTAAGAATAAAAATAATTTTTTCATGCGATTGTTTTTTTACTTTTCCAATTTCACTCTTTTGAGACCATCCTGTTATCAGAGGTTGGCAATAATTATACCTTTTACTTTAAACGACAAATTAATTATCCAAAGCACCATTATTTACCCATACTTTTAATTTTTCGAGATCATCAGGTGTTATAATAGTTGGACTAGGAGAAGAATAAGAGGGTGGCATATCTTTAGAATTAAATACCCTTATTGCAAAACTGCCATTATCTACTTTTGCTTTAAGACCGGCATAGGTAGTAAAATCACCACTTGCACCCTGATTTGAATTAGTAACGTGGCATGTTTGAGTACCTTGTCCGTAGCAATAAGTAACAATAATAGGTTTAACTACAGTTTGGTAGGGTGCACTAAGCACTACAACTGGTTTTGGTAACTCTCCTTTATCATTGGTACATGAATTCAAATAACAAAATGAAGTAAGAATAAGCACCCAGAAGTAAAAAATTGAATATTTCATTTTAAATATATATTGAAAGGTTTTATAAATATCAATTCAAAAAGGATAAAGATCTTATGGTTACAAACATAATAAAATAGTTTTATTATTATTTTGCACCTTTATTATTTGTTACAATATATTGCTCAA
>JAHEYA010000367.1 GCA_023251855.1 Bacteroidota bacterium | reverse complement strand
AAAATTCTCAAAATTTTAAAAATAATTTTTACTTTTACTTTTGAAAATCAGGTACTATTTTTGTTTACATTTTTCCATATAAATAAACAAGGGCATCTCTAAAAACTAGAAAAATGTTTCACGCAAAGAATCGCAAAGAAATAAAAAACGCAAAGAACGCTGAGAAAATAAATTGCGAACTTTGCGAAACCCTTTGCGAACTCTGCGTGAACAGTTTTTAGGGGTTCCCATAATATAATCTCCATGAAAATCTTTTTTTCACTTATCATTGTTGCCTTTTCATTTGTTCACAAAAGCAATAAAGGCTCAGACTTGAAGTCGATTGCTTCTGCGCCTTCAGAGTACCAATCCGAGACACACACAATTGGAGAAAGCTTTGGAGGTGGTATAATTTTTTATATAGATAACTCAGGTAAACATGGTTTAATAGCAGCTCCTTCCGACCAAAAAAAATCAAAATGGTATAATGGAAATTTTGTATTAACAAGTGCTTCAGGAACTGCTGTAGGTACCGGACAAGAGAACACCATGGCTATTATTACTGCTCAGGGGCCCGGCTCCTATGCGGCAAGTGAGGCACATAAATTAGAGCTGAATGGTCATAACGACTGGTTTTTACCTTCTAAAGATGAACTCAATTTAATGTTCAAACTAAAAACTAAAATTGGTGGTTTTGTAAATCCTTTTTATTGGAGTTCAACGGAAAACAGTCCATTATATGCATGGGCACAGAATTTTAAAGATGGTCACCAGGATTATGGCAATAAAAACTCTGCACCGGCTTTCCGTGCTATAAGAGCTTTTTAAAAAATTGTTGAATTGTTGATTTAGAGATTTGTTGATTTTGTTATAGTATGAAAAAAATAATTATTCCTTTTTGTTTGATCTCCCTAATGCTTTCCTGTTCTCAAAATTCAAACAATCCACAATCCCTCGTAAATAAAGATTCAATAAAAGTTGGAGCCCATTTGGTTAAAAAAACAAAAGAGTATAAAGGTGTTTATCATCCCGGACAATTTAAAAATTGTGAAAATTCCGAACTGTTTACTTTTAATGACAGCACTCAAAAAATGCTGGATAGCATATATTACAAGCTACTTCCAAGTTCTTATCCCAACCAAACCGTATTTATGAATTTTGAAGGTTGTGTTGATTCTTTTCCTACAAATACTGGTTTCCAAACATCCATCACTGAATTAATTTCAATGGATTTAAAAAATTCATCAAATAGTTGTATCACTTATGACTACTGGTGTATGGGGAACGAACCCTTTTGGCAGGTACAAATTTCTGAAAAAGAAAACCTGATCGATTTTTATGATCCGATGATTCCTAAATTCTATCATTTTAATTTTCAGAAAGGAAAAATTGAAGGAAATAAAACAGTTTATAATTCGGAAGATAAAACTTCCAACAGCATTCAAATTAGCATAACCAATGAAAAATGCAGTGATGGTATGAGTGAACGCCAATACAACTATTCATCGGAAATTATTTTAAATGGTAAAACCTACAAAGGTTGCGCAATTAAGTTTGGTGAGATTATTCCATAAACCAAACAAAACAAAATGAAAACAAAAACAATCACAATAACATTGCTTCTTGCAACATTGGTTACCTCCCTAAACCTTACTGCACAAGACCAACCAACACCCTCTAAAGTTAAAGAAGTTGGTATCGGATTGGCGAGTCTTAACTATTTTTCGCTACAATACCGCTGGGGCAGTGAAAATCGACTGTTTCGTATTTCTGGAAATATTGGAGGAACAACTTCTTCCGAAAATGCAACTGAAGAAAATACAGGTTTCGGCTATCCTGAACTCTCAGGCACCACTAAAACTACTTCTCCAATAACATTAATCTGTGGTTTAAGTTTTAGTATTCTTAAAATAAAATCCGTTTCAGAAAAATTAGGAATTTTATACGGAGGAATAGTTGCATTCTCTTATTTGGCCAACGAAACCATCACTGACAAAGTTTCATACAACATTATCAACCCTAGTATTACTACTATTACCAAGTCGAAGCAGAACGACCAAACATTTCAACCTTCTTTAGGAATCTCTGTTGGCGCAGTTTACAAAATCAATTCTTCTTTTCTATTGTATGCAGAAATTGATCCCAACATTTATTACGCTTATAGTAACACCTTAATGAATTCCACAATTATAAATAACGACCCAAATAGTCCCTATACAAGGACCGGTAATTCTACGAGTTCAAAAAGCACTTTTGGGTTAGCAAACCTAGCTAACTCAGGGGCTTCACTAACCATTGTTTATCGGCTAACTAATTAGATTTAAAAAACACTATGAAACTACACTCAATAAATACCGGATATTTTAAATTAGATGGTGGCGCCATGTTTGGCGTAGTGCCCAAATCATTGTGGAGCAAAACAAATCCGGCTAATGAAAATAATATGTGTAACTGGGCATTGCGTTGTTTATTGATTGAAGATAATAACCGTCTTATATTAATCGATAATGGTATTGGCAATAAACAAGATGCTAAATTTTACAGCTATTATTTTTTAAACGGTGACGATACACTTGAAAACTCATTAAAATTGGCAGGTTTCAGTCCTGCGGATGTCACCGATATGTTTTTAACACATTTGCATTTCGATCATTGTGGTGGAAGTATAAACCATAATACTGATAGAACCGGTTCTGAAACAGCCTTTAAAAACGCTACATACTGGAGCAATGCACAGCATTGGGAATGGGCCACAAAACCAAATGCCAGAGAGAAACCAAGTTTTTTAAAAGAGAATATTTTGCCTATTCAGGAAAGTGGACAGTTAAAATTGGTTGAAGGGGCTAAAGAAATAACAACAGGAATGAATGAATTTACCGACAGCAAACACTTTGGCGATACTATCTCTATTATGTTTACACGAGGCCATACCGATGCAATGATGCTACCTCACATCAACTACAAAGGAAAAACGGTGGTATTTATGGCTGATCTTTTACCTTCTGTTGGCCATATTCCATTGCCTTATATTATGGGGTATGATACCCGTCCTTTACTTTCACTTTCTGAGAAAGAGATTTTTATGAAACGAGCTGCTGATGAAGAATTTATTTTATTTTTTGAACACGATTCGGTAAATGAGTGTTGTACTGTTCAGCACACTGAAAAGGGAATCCGACTTAAAGAAACATTTACACTCAAAGAATATTTTGGGGAATAATAGCGTTAGTTTCGCTTAAGCAATTTAAATTTATTGGGCTAAAGCCCTCTATTATTGCCTATTCTCTTTCCACCCCGATAATTATCGGGGTGGCTACGAACCATAAATATCCCCACTCTTATTTATTTCGCCACTACGTGGCTTATATAAAGTCTAATAATTAATTTCACATACCCTCATTAATTCATCGTTTGGTTTTTGAAAATGCGAAAACATTTTCCAAAATTCTTTTTTCCTTTCCTCAAGCGTCATCACGTATCTG
>JAHEYA010000366.1 GCA_023251855.1 Bacteroidota bacterium | reverse complement strand
CCGTCAGCTATCGGAAACTTTTGCGCAGGAATTTCAGTATCTTCAATTTGATCCTTTGAAATAATAATAGCCACATAGTCCAAAAGATTTCTCTTGTAATTTCTAGCTGGAGCATGACCGTGTGTACCATTTATTTCAAATCCAATTATTTTGTTTCTTATATCGCACATTCCTTTCGATGTGCCTTTTACTTGAACCCTCTTTTCTTTGAAGGACTTATTAATAATTTTTAAATCATATTTGGCATAATTCTCATTTGGCAAAATAATTTTTAGGCCTATTTCTTTTAATCTCTCCATAAACCAAAATTCTTTTAGATTACCTTTTAAACCCATAACAGCAGCTCTGAAATATTGCTCCTTACATAACATCTGAATAATTTCAAAATCTTCTAGGAAAGTTTCGGCACTTAATTTAGGCAAATGAGAATTAGGTGGGACAATTCTCTTGTCAAATGTTTTACCCTTAGCATTTGTAAATCCAAGCAGTTCCCAACGATTTAACCATTCCGAATTCCAATCAAAACTTGCTGGATCATCCAAATATCCAGCATAAACTTTATGATTAGGAATTTTGCTATAAGGTATAATTAGTATTCCACTTAGAGGATGTAAGACAACTAAATAATCAAAGGTAGGATTAGCTTTCTTATATAAATTGTTCGGTCTCTTTTCTTCGCCATGTGTCTTGTGAAGGGCAACGCCAACTTTCACATTTACTTTCGTATTTCCCTTATTGATAGTTTTAAGCTGTAATGTTTTTCCGTTTATTATCAAATCAACATCGCTACCATCTGCATCCTTTTTCTCAATTTCCTTTATTCGAGCATTTGAAAAGTTTTGTTTTATTATTTTAACAAACAATTCCTCAAAAGCAACACCCTTTATTGGTCTTAAAACATTTGTATCACTGGTGGCGACATCATCCAGGACCGTCCAATCAATGTTTTCAATTTGAATACTTTTTTCAAATCTTGCTTTCAAGTCCTTTTTAATCATTTTATATTTTTTCTAATAGTTGAGAAATAGTCACTCCTAAGGCTTTTGCAAGTTTTTCAAGTATTGTAATCGAAATATTTCTTTTGCCCTTTTCTATACTTGGCACATACGTCCTATCGATATCGGCAGAAAGTGCTAATGCCTCCTGAGACAATCCCTTTTCTAGCCTAATCCTTTTCAGCTTTTTTCCAAACCTTTGTTTTATATTCATAGTACAAAGTTGGATATATGTAGACATCTATACAACGGACTACTGTCAACATTTATAAATGTTAGTGGAAACAAACCCACAATGGCAAGCACAAACTCTCGGTTGACATAACACAGAACAAACAATAACACAACCGCGCTACCTATAACAGCCAACTGGGGCAATAGCGAGGAAAGTGGGAACATAAACATTTTTGCATTAAATTTACAGTTGTGCAAGGGGACGGTTTAGTGCAATAAATTCGCTACTGCGCCAGTTGGTCAACCGTTAAAAGAAAAACACCCCAAAAAATACAAGTACATTTGTCTATTACTCAATTCGGAATATGAAAAAAAGCATTATTTATTTTCTACTGTTTTTTCTTGTTATAAGTACCTCTGCATTTTTTATTTCCAATTCAGATGATGCAAATGATGCAAAAAATCTGAATTTATTTTCTTCGGTTTTTAAACTGCTTAAAAAAGAATTTGTTGATACGCTCAACTCTGATATCCTTATTCGCAGGGCACTTGATGGCATGGTAAAATCTGTTGATCCTCACACTGTTTTTTATGATTCAATCGAAACCAAAGAAAGAATAAACACCTGGCAAGGAATAACCTATTCGGGTATTGGTGCAAGAGTTGATTATAAAGACTCTGCGGTTTTTATTACATCACCTATTGAAGGTTATGGAGCACAACAAAATGATTTAAGAGCGGGTGATATTTATACCGAAGTGGATAATAAATCACTCA
This sequence comes from Bacteroidota bacterium, assembly GCA_023251855.1. GTDB lineage: Bacteria > Bacteroidota > Bacteroidia > 2-12-FULL-35-15 > 2-12-FULL-35-15 > 2-12-FULL-35-15. The sequence goes on along the minus strand of JAHEYA010000366.1, from coordinate 1,525 downwards.
AAGGGCAACCACTTGATACTGTATTGAAGCTACTGAGAGGAACAGCTGAAACAGTAGTAAATGTGACTGTTTACAGACCTCATGTTGGAGTACTAAAAAAAACGATTATACGAAAACAAATTGTTACAAAATCAATTCCATTTTATGGAATGATAGATTCTATTACCGGTTACATTTTATTACAACAGTTTTTAGCCGGCTCTGATACTCAATTTATTGAAGCTATAAAAACATTAAAAAAGAATCCTAAATTAAAATCTATTATTCTTGATTTGCGCGATAATATTGGAGGTTTGGTAGAGGAAGCAGTAAACTGTGTGAATGTTTTTGTTCCTAAAAATACCATCATATTGCATTTACATGGCAAAGCAACCGACTATAATAATGTTACACATAATGAACCGATTGATACGCTGTTACCTTTGGTAATCCTAACAAACAGTAACACTATTTCTTCCGGTGAAATTTTTACAGGTGCCATGCAGGATCTGGACAGAGCAGTTATTATCGGACAAAAAACATTTGGAAAAGGGTTTGTTCAGGGCACACGTTTTCCCGGATATGGCACTAGTTTGTATGTTACAGCTGCCCGATATTATACTCCTTCCGGAAGATGTATTCAAAAAAGAGATTATTCTCATCGGTATAAAGATGGGAAAGAAGAAATTTTTTCAGACAGTTTAAAAAAAGTTTTCTATACAAAAAATGGAAGAAAAATTTTTGATATCGGAGGAATAGAACCTGATGTAAAAACCGAACCTGCTCAAAAATCGGTTCCTATTGTTGAAGCACTAAATAAAGCTTTTTTGATTTTTGACTATGCTACTTATTATAGAAACACAAAGGAAATTAAAACTACTGCCGATAAATTTGTTATTACCGAAACTGACTTTATTGATTTTGTGCGATTCGTTGAAGAAAAAAAATATTTTAAAATTCCTGAAGAGCAGAAACTAAAGGAGTTTGAGGAGCTTGCGCAAAAAAATAATACAATCTCTCTTTTTGATGAAAAATATAAATTACTGTATAAACAGATAGGGCAAACAAAAAAAGAAATGCTTTTGAAAAATAAAACTTCAATAAAAAGAGCACTACAATCTGAGATCGTTGGCAGGTATTATTATAATACCGGTTTTTTACAAAACGTATTGCCGAATGATGATGAAGTGATAAAAGCCAAAACTATTTTAGCTACAAAAAAAATGTATTTTGAGTTATTGGGTAAAAGATAAAGCCTTGCTGCAAACCCCCATAGCCGTCAGGTTACTGATGCATTTTGATTATTATCAAATAATTACAATTGTCGTTCGCTATAAAAATTGTTCTATCAATAATATTCTTTTTCTTTTGTCTTGATACAAAAGAAACAAAAAATCAAGACTGCAAATTCATTTGATTAAAAATCTAAACGCCAGTCAGCGAAGCGGAAAAACTCGACTGAGAAATGATTGCAAACATTCCAAATTCGTTTAGTCTCAAACACTTTCCGCTTTTCGCACTTGCCCTCGCTTTGACTGACCTTTGA
>JAHEYA010000054.1 GCA_023251855.1 Bacteroidota bacterium | reverse complement strand
GAGTTGAACATTTTACGAAACATATTAAATTATTAATTTGCACGAATAGCTTCTACGGGATCAAGTTGAGAGGCGCTATAAGCGGGAACAAAGCCAGAGACCATTCCAATTAAAACAGAAATGGTAAATCCTAAAATAACATTTGATTTGCTCAATGTAATTTCCAAACCGAATGAATCACCTGCTGTTAAAGTGATTATGTATACAATCAATAAACCAATGATACCACCAATTAAAGAAAGAAAAACAGACTCAAATAAAAATTGAAGTAAAATAAAATAATTTTTTGCTCCCAATGATTTTTGAATACCAATAATATTGGTGCGTTCTTTCACGGAAACAAACATAATATTAGCGATTCCAAATCCGCCAACAAGAATTGAAAATCCGCCAATGATCCATCCGGCAGTACCAACAATATCAAATAAACTATCAAATTGTTTTGAAATTAAACTAGTTTGATTCAATGCGAAATTGTCGTCTTCTAAAGGTTTTAATTTATGTATAGAGCGCATCAATCCGGTAAGTTCAGCAATTAATTCATCATTGCTAATACCATGTTTGGCTCTAACGAGAATCTGTGGTTCTAAATCTTCATTCCTTATATCAATGAGGCTACGTGCATAATTAACAGGAACGAGGACTTCAGTATCGGGGGAGCCACCTAAAATACTTTCGCCTTCTTTTTTGAAAATGCCAATTACTGTGGCTTTGGCACCATTAAGTTTTATTGTTTGTCCGAGCGGGCTTTGATTAGGAAATAATGCTTTTGCGAGCACATCACCAATAACAGCTACAGGGTGGCCGGCAGAAGATTCATTGTCGGTAAAATATCTACCATCAGCAATATCAAAATTTTTCACTTTATCATATTGATGAGAAGCGCAAATGATTGTTACATTTTCGATGCTGTTGCTTTTATAACGGATGGTTATTCTGGAACTGATAACAAATGCAGCAGATTGAGCACCATTGCATTTGGATAGGATATCATTCAATTCATTATAATCCGGCAATGGACGATTCATATATTTCCACCATGGATAGGTGCCATCAAAAGCCCAGGGCCATTTTTCGATAAATACAACATCATCGCCTAAGCTTTGTACACTTTTACGAAGATTTTGTTCAAGCGAATCCACAACAGTAAAAACGGTGATGATTGCGAAAATGCCAATGGTAATGCCTAACAGAGAAAGGAAGGTGCGTAATTTATTAACTGAAAGGGCATTAACAGCAAACAGAATACTTTCTTTAAATAAACCAAAAAAAATCAATTGATAGAGGGTTGATTAGATGAGACAAATGTATTGATTAAAAAGAATTGAAAATTAAAATTGGGACAAATGATGTTTTTCTATCTTTGTGGAAATGAACAGAGCATACCTTATTTTAGGCGGAAACAAAGGCGATAAGGAGCACAATTTAAAGCGGGCAAGGCAATTAATTGTTGAAGAAGCAGGAGTAATTGAGAAGAGTTCAGCTGTTTTTGCAACAGCAGCATGGGGTAATAAAAACCAACCTGATTTTTTAAATCAGGTGGTATGTATTCAAACGCCATTGTTAGCCGGTGATTTGTTAAAAAAAGCGATATCTATTGAACGGCAATTAGGACGGGTTCGGGGGGAGGAAAAGTGGATGGAGCGTACGATGGATATTGATATTTTGTTTTACAATGATGATGTTATAAACACTGCCGATTTAATAGTGCCACATCCATTTTTACATCAGCGAAAATTTGTGTTGGTTCCAATGGTACAATTGGCGCCAATGTTGGTTCATCCGGTATTAAAGAAAAATATGGAGGCCTTACTTTTAGAATGTTCGGATAACTTAAAAGTGATGCAAGTATTCTGATGAAAAATGGAAGAATAATACGAATAGTATAGTTGAACAAATATTAATTATGAATTGGTACATTTTCTTTGACCTCACCCCCAACCCCTCTCCAACCGCGTGCCGCCAATAGCTTTAGCGGTGGCGCAAGGAGAGGGGAGCGATGGACTAAAATATATTTGGAAATGCTATTAACAAATGAAAGAACAAGAATCGACATATAATTTTATAGCAATAGAAGGCAATATTGGAGCAGGAAAAACAACACTTGCAAAAAAAATTGCAGAAGATTTTAATGCGCGATTAATTTTAGAACAATTTGCTGAAAATCCTTTTTTACCAAAATTTTATGCAGAACCGGAAAAGCATGCTTTCCCTTTAGAGTTGTCGTTTCTAGCAGAAAGATACCAGCAGTTAAAAACTGAATTGGGGAGTCAGGATCTTTTTAAGTCCGGAATTATTTCGGATTATTTTTTTTTAAAATCCTTGATATTTGCACAGGCGAATTTGGGAGCTGATGAATTTGGGCTGTATTCAAAACTTTTCCATATCATCAATGATTCGCTGCCTAAGCCGGATCTTTTTGTTTATCTCTATCATGATGTTGAACGGTTGCAGGAAAATATTAAAAAGCGTGGCAGGAGCTATGAGCAAAACATATCAAATGACTATTTATTGAAAGTACAGACTGCTTATTTTGATTTTATAAAGCAGCTAAAAGATTTGAGAATTTTGGTGGTTGATGTTAATAATATTGATTTTGCAAATGATAAGGAGCATTATGATAAACTGTTAGAGATTATTAATCAATCGTATGATTTTGGAATAACAAGGATTACTGCATAGGTGTTTTACAAAGCCTCATTCACCGGCCCTTATAGCCGTTAGGCTAATGATGCATTTTGATTATTATCCAATAATTACAATTGTCGTTCACCATAAAAATTGTTCTATCAATAGCACTCTTTTTCTTTTGTTTTGATACAAAAGAAACAAAAAATCAAGACTGCAAATTCATTTGATTAAAAATCTAAACGCCAGTCAGCGGAGCGGAAAAACTCGACTGATAAATGATTGCAAACATTCAAAATTCGTTTAGTCTCAAACACTTTCCGCTTTTCGCACCTGCCCTCGCTTTGACTGACCTTTGATTTTTTTATCAAATGTATTTGAGGTCGATCCTTTCGTTTTTTCAATAAGCAATTAGAAAACGTCAGTCTTTTTTCAGTCTTTCCAATAATGTAAACCATTTACAATCAACAGTTTTTTTCATTAGCCTGACGGATCTATGCCCCAACCCCTCACCATTCGCATACGCTAAAGCTTCAGCGTAAGCGTAAGAGAGGGAGTGATGGACTAAAATATATTGGAAATGGTATTAAAAAAAAACGCCTTGCTCTGTGAAAAGCAAGGCGTTTCAATTTATTATTTATCGTTTATGCTTTTACAAGTTGTTTGCCGGTTAAAATTTCAGCATCAACTAAAATTCTACCACAATGTTCACAAACAATTATTTTTTTGTGAGTACGAATATCCAATTGGCGCTGAGGTGGTATTTTATTAAAACAACCACCACATGCATCACGCTCAACAGTAACAACACCTAAACCGTTCATTACATTGGCACGGATCCGTTTATAGGCATTCAACAAACGATCTTCAATTATAGCTTCTGAGCTTTTTGATTTTTTTAATAATGCTGCCTCTTCTTTCTCTGTTTCAGCAACTATTTCATCCAATTCTTTTTTCTTGATCTTAAGATCTTTCTGACGGCTTTTTAATTCTTCCTGAGATTGTTCCGCTATTTCTTTTTTAGCAATAATGTTGGCTTTGTACTCTTTAATACGCTTTTCTGAAAGTTGAATTTCAAGGTTTTGAAATTCTATTTCTTTTGTAATTGAATCATACTCACGGTTATTACGTACTTTGCCTTGCTGAGTTTCATATTTTTTAATCAAGGCCTGAGCATCTTTCATCACATTTTTCTTTTCTGCAATGGAATTTTCAAGTGCTGCCAACTCTTCATCAAAGTGACTAATGCGGGTTTCTAAACCGGTAACCAGGTCTTCCAAATCTCTTACTTCAAGAGGTAACTCACCTCTAACAATTCTAATTTTATCGATCTTTGAGTCGATCAGTTGTAAGCCAAATAAGGTTTTCAATTTTTCCTCAACTGAAATTTCGTCAGTTTTACCTTTTCCCATTTTTATAAATATTTAATTGGATTTGTATTGATTTTTGTAATAAGGAGTGCAAATGTACTGAATTTTTCCTTCAAAATATCATAAAATAATTCCATAGTGAACTGTTCAGTTTCATAATGCCCTATATCAGCAATAACAATGTGGTTTTCTGCGTCAAAAAATTGGTGATATTTAAAATCTGAGGTAATGAATAGTTCAGCACCGTTTTTTATTGCATCTCCAAGCAAAAAGCTACCGGAACCGCCACATACAGCTATTTTTTTTATTTTTTTATCGCGCAAAGCGGTATAACGTATTGAATCCGTATTCATCAGTGTTTTTAGCTGTTTTAAAAACAGCATTTCATCTGTTTCGGAAGTGAGTTCTCCTATCAAGCCTGCTCCTATCCTATTATTGGTATTAGTAAGTGAAACCAGGTCATAAGCCACTTCTTCATAAGGATGAGCCTTGAGCAATGCTTTAATCAACGCTGATTCAATATGTTGAGGATAAATTGTTTCTATTCTAAGTTCATTTTCGCGATGTTGTTGTCCTTGCTTGCCAACAAAAGGGGTGGTTCCTTCACCGGCTCTGAAAGTACCAGTTCCGGGAGTATTAAAACTGCATTGATCGTAGTTAGCAATGTGTCCGGCACCGGCCACAAACAAAGCTGTTCGTATCGCTTCAGCATTTGCTTCCGGACAAAAGGTGATCAATTTTTTTAATCCCGCATTTGAAGATGGGGCAAGTATTTTACAATTTATTAGTCCTAATTTTTTAGCTATTTGGGCATTCACACCACAGTGTACATTATCCAAATTGGTATGAGCCGCATAAATGGCAATATTATTTTGAATTGCTTTAATGATAACCCGCTCCACATAATTTTTTCCGGTAATTTTTTTTAATCCTGAAAAAATAATGGGATGATGTGCAATTACCAGGTTACAGCCATTCGCAATGGCTTCATCAATAATGGCTTCGGTGCTATCCAAACAAATTAGGGCCCCTTTGATATCCATATTGTGATTGCCACAAATCAAACCTGCATTATCATAACTCTCTTGATAAGCCAATGGGGTAAAGGCTTCTAAACAATCAGTAATTTCTTTTAGTTTCATTTTTTGCGATGATTACAATTGGCTGTGAAATTACAAATTTTATCTGCCACGGATTGTACAGATTTTCAAGATTAATTTTAAATCAGAAAATAAAAGGATTGGAAATTTGCCTCAGCTTACCTACCGCCTAATCTGTTAATGCCCCGCAGACTTTCTTCATTATTGGGGTTTAGTTGCAATGACTTTTTGTAGTTTAGCAATGCTAATTCTTTTTGACCCATTAAACGGTAGGTTTCTCCTAAACCATGATAAACACTCCATGAATCAGGACAATACGTTTCATTCAGTTTAAAAACTTTATAAGCATCATCCATTTTTTTTGCTTTAAGCAATTTAAAACCAATATCATTATAATGCTCATCACTTAATGCCAACTGATATGGAGCTAACATAGCCAGCTCATTTTGAACAACCTGAGTTTTAGCAATATAATAATCAAAAGGAATTATTCCATCCACCAGATCAGATTCATATTTCGAAATGCAATTTCCTAAATAACAACATTTATCATAAGGTGCCCATTTGCAGCTTGCATAGGCGTTTAACATTCTATCTCCATCAATCAGATAGACAGAATCATTTGCCTGCATTACCATTTGATCGAAATTACAAAATGCAGCCAAAGCCAACTGAGAATAATTTTGTGATGCATTTTTAAATCCTTTGTAAGAGGTTTGCCAAACCGTTTGTATTAGCTGCATCCCACCTTCACAAGGGTTTATTTTACGTATCACTCCTGCAACATTTCCTGCACCTGCATGATATGCATGTAAAACCAATAAACGGAACCACAAATCAGTTTCGTTGTACTTTAAATGGGCGCTATCAAGCATTGTTCTTACATATGGTATACAAATACGACTTAGTAACCTCGAAGCACCTAAAGCAGATTTTTCTATGTCCGACCGTTCATCTATTTGTCCATTTACTTTTAAGCCCATGTTCCTGGCAACACCTTTCATTAATTGAAAAGGCCCATTAGCACCAACATTAGATTTAGTATTCATTTTTCCCGGACTCTCGATCAACAATATTGCTTGGGCATACCAAGGATCAACACCATTTTGTTTAAAAACATTTATGGAAGTACTTATTACAGGAAGCACTTTTTTAAATTGATAAAAATCTTTCTTTCCTGCGGTAACAAACACACTTAAACTATCCGGGACATTATTAGCTTTACGAATGCTATCTTTATAACACATCTTTTGTGATTCAGTCATCTCATTCCAATCCTTAAAACAAATACGGCAAAATATCTGTCGGTCAACTGCAGTGCTTATAATTGCTGAATCAGGTGAAAGTTTCATTATCTGCTGCCAGAATTTTGGTTGAGGAAGCGTATGCCATCCTTCAGAGTATAATATAGAATCATTGATGAATCTCATTTTAGTTACATCATTGTAACCAACTACATACTTTTCAATGACAGAAATTTTACTAACATCGGTTTGTGATGTTGCAGAAATGCACAGCCCAAACATCAACACTAGCAATGCTTTTGGAAGTAATTTATATGGAATATTTGTGGCTTTCAAAATATTTTTTATAAAAATACTGGTTTAAAATATGCTTAGTTTATTATCATTGAAAACTTGTGAACAAACGTTTTCAACAATACAACATTGTACGGGCTGAATTAAAAGAGGTTTCAATAATTCTGTACTTGGTAATTCCTGTTCTGCAAGTTACAAAATAGAGAGCTAAAATGCAATTTAAAAGTGTTAAAAATAATCAATGGCCAATAACAGAATACCTTGTAGAATCATAGTCCCATCAACTCCGGCAACATAAAAATATTCACTTCGTTTTGAGTTGCTCATTAAGACTATTCCAGTATTTATAAAGGCAGAAAGCAGGAGAGTTAAGAAAATTTTGGGGTTGATAAAATCCATTCCAAAATCCAATACAATTAAAGCTATATACACCAACATACATCCGAAAGCTAACCATCTTGCCTTATTTTCACCCATTAAATGAGGTATAGTAGAAACGGTTTCCGCTTTATCGATCTCTAAATCCCTTATATCAAAAGGTATACAGATTCCCAACAAAAAACAAAAACGCAATAAAACATGCAAACTATTTTGTGTGCTAACTACCTCTACATTGTCTAATAACATTGGCACTAATGCAGTTACTATGCTCCAAACGATTACGAGAGTAAAAAGTTTTAATCCTGGATTTTTGCGCAATCTAATAAATGGAAGAAAATATAATAAAGACAAGATTAGCAAAGGAGTTAGATAAAAAAAAATGGAGTGCTCAATAAAAAAAAAAGAAATCCCTCCTCCTATACAACCAATCAATATTAATAGTTTGAGGGTTATCTGATTTTTGAAGATCCATTTTCTTCGAATAGAAATCTCGACTTTTTCTAATGCCGGCTTGTAAAAAACACGTTGTAAATTGTAGATAAAAAGAGTAGCAAAAAAAACAAGAAGAGAGTAGGGAATTAAATGGCTGGTAAGTTTAAGTTGAATAATTGAGCTTTGCACTAAACAAACAGCACCCAAAGCAACATATATATTGCCAAATAGAATAAAATCAAAAAAACGTTTCAGGAAATTATTTTTTCATTAATTTTTCTATTTCATCCGCTTCAATTGGGATGTTTGCCATTAAATTAACTGGGCCATTTTTTGTAATCAAAATATCATCTTCTAAACGAATGCCCAAATTTTCTTCGGGAATATAAATCCCCGGCTCACAAGTAAACACCATACCTGTCTCAAATAAACGGTACTTACTTCCTATGTCATGAACATCCAGACCTATAAAATGAGAGGTTCCGTGAACAAAATATTTTTTATATAAAGGTGAATCTGGATTTTGTTTTTCCACTTCTTTTTTATTCAACAAACCCAAACCAATTAGTTCTACTTCCATTAATTTACCTACTGCTATATGATAATCAGTAATATTGTTTCCAACAACCAGCATCTTAATTGCTCCACGCATTACTCGCAATACCGCATTATAAACCTCTTTCTGGCGTTTTGTGAATTTTCCATTTACAGGTAAACAACGGGTTAAATCGCTTGCATAATTTCCATACTCAGCAGCCACATCAAGCAGAATCACATCACCTGATCTACATTCCTTATTGTTATCTGTATAATGCAGAACGCAGGCATTAGCGCCTGATGCAATGATTGGCCCATAAGCAAAACCGCGAGAACGATTACGAATAAATTCACTTGCCAATTCTGCTTCAATTTCGTATTCCATAACCCCAGGTTTTACAAAACCTAATAATTTGCGAAAGCCTTTTTCAGTAATGCTGCAAGCTTGTTGCATCACTTCTATCTCATATTTTGATTTGATAGCTCGCAATTCATGCATAATAGGAGCTGATCGGTTATAATTATGTAAAGGATATCGTTCCTGACAAAATTTAATAAAACGAGCATCACGGGTTTGAATTTCAACAAAAGCCCGGAGATGTTCATTGGTATTCAGATACACATTTTCAGCCTCACACATCAAAGCGTTAAAAACCGTAAAAAAATCTTTCATCCAATAAACTTTTCCAACTCCGGATATTTTGGTTGCTTCTTCCTTGGTATACTTATGCCCTTCCCAAATAGCAATATATTCATTGGTTTCTTTAAGAAAAAGAATTTCGCGATTGCTTTTTTCAGCAGCATCCGGAAAAATCACCAAAATACTTTCTTCCTGATCAATACCTGAAAGATAAAACAGATCGGCATTTTGAATGAATGCCATAGTACCATCAGCATTTGTCGGTAGTATATCATTCGAATTAAAAACTGCTATCGAATTAGGTTTTAATTTTTTTGCAAACCGTTTCCGGTTTTCAATGTACAACTTGGAGTTTACAGGCAAATACTTCATAATCGGTTTTTAATTATTCTTGGAATTACTGATTAATTGTTTTTATTCGTCATTCGTTTTCATTCGTAATTTGTAGTAGTTTGAGCCACAAAGTTTGGAAATATTATTCATATAATGAAATAAATAAAGTTAAATGAAATCCTTATTTATTTGATAGAAATGATTCTGGGTGTTACATTTGTTGCACAAAAAATAAAAAACCATTAAATCAGATTTTTTTATGAGTTCAACTTCAACACAATTTTTACAATCATCACTCGGAAAGAAACTGGTAATGAGTATAACCGGCTTATTCTTAGTTTCCTTTCTTATAGTTCACTGCACAATTAATGCATTCATTTTTTTTAATGATGGGGGAGTAACATTTAATGCGGGAGCTGAATTTATGGCACACAACCCTGTTATACGAGCTATGGAAATCGTATTATTCATTGGCATTATTCTTCATATTGTGCAGGCATTAATTTTAACGTTGCAAAATAACAAGGCTCGTCCGATAAAATATTCGGTAAATAATGGAAAAGCAAACAGTACATGGTATTCACGTTCCATGGGCCTTTTAGGAACACTGCTGTTACTTTTTTTGATCATTCACTTAAAACACTTTTGGGTTGTAAGTCGCTTTACAGACGAAATTACAAGTGGCAAAGCAACTTTGTTTGATGAAATGAATGAAGTGTTTGCAAACCCTTTTGTTGTTGTTGTATATGTGTTAGGCGTTATTTCTTTAGCTTATCATTTGATACATGGTTTTCAATCTGCTTTTCAAACTCTTGGTTTAAATCATCCAAAATATACTCCAGTTGTAAAAATATTTGGTTTTTGGTTTT
>JAHEYA010000053.1 GCA_023251855.1 Bacteroidota bacterium | reverse complement strand
ACAAAAGAGTATACTCTATATTATTTGGAGATGACGTTAACGCCAAAATTTTTGCGAACGCGGTCAGCCTAGAAACCGCTAAAGTACTAATTAATTTAGAATCACCAGCTTTTCATATTTCTCCGCAGTAGTTCCATCACTTGTTTTAATTTTAACACGATACATATAAACACCTCTGCCTATTTTATCACCAAAATCATCACGTCCATCCCAATCTATCGGCTCAGAACGGAAACCCTCGGTATGTACAAACTGATTAATGGTCTTTATTAATTTACCAGATATTGTAAACACTTGCACTTGCACATCTATTAGTTGACAACATTGGTTTTGTTCAAAATAAAATTGTGTTTTTGTTGTAAATGGATTTGGATAATTTAAAACATGACTTAATGCCAACTTTGCTGATTTAGCAACCACAAACTCTGTATATGAATCAGAGGAATTATTGTACACATCCCACACTTTTAATTTTAAAGTATGCTTCCCTTCTTCAAGATCCTTATAAGGATATCGTATAGTACCGCTTTTATAGCTGTTCAGATCCGATTGATAATAATCATTCAATACAATTGCTTTTTCGGTATTCGCATCTAAAATTGCTGTAATATCATGTCCAATACCATTTCCAACCGTATTGATTCCACTACCATCTTTCAGAATCGAAAAAAGGTCAGGATGCTCATCAGTTAATCCGCCAAAAACAAATTTAGTATCATTCAAAAATAAATTTATTTCAGGACCAACTTTATCTTCTGTGGCATTATTATTAGAACCTCCTATAATTACTTTTTCATAATATCCTTGTGCATCTTCATTTCCATTCTCAGCATAATAACTTATTCTGCCAATACCATACTGATAGGCAATATCCTTAGGAACAATGAATGAGAATTTATAATACCCGTTATTCACACTGACCGTTCCTTTATATAAAATATTTTTTTGAAGTTTAAATGTAAATGGCGGACTAGAGGATGTTCCATCATTTGATAAAGTGGTAATGGTTTGAGACTTATCATAAACCGTCGGATACAATATTCCATTGTAAGTATTTAAAATATTGCCATTCTTATCTTTTAAATGGCCACTTATGGTAACAACTGAAAGTGCTTTTAATGTATCGGAACTTGAAGAAGTAACTGCAACAGAATTTACTGTATCCGTAACAACCACCTGCTGTGGATAAGCCAATGTTAATGCCGGATCACCCAGCAAAGTAAAGTTGCGACTGTTCTCAGAATTACCTCCTGCTTGTGTTTTTAAATATTGATATAGATCCCCTAAACGAGGCATTCTGCCATTGATTGGCTCAAAAGCGGCTTTATAAAAATCAAGATTCAGATAAAAATTGGGAGCCGCAAACACCAATCTGACAGTGCTAAACAAAGATACTGCACCACCATTCGGATTAAAAAAAGCATACTCCCCTGCTGATGTTCTTTCCGGATCATCATACCTGCTAAACTCGCAGGTAGCAGTAAATAACAAACACAATTTGTTGGTATTGTTCCATGAATTTATTTGTGAAACCTCCACAATACGTTCATGCGCAAGCCCTACCTCTCCACCGTGTCCTGTATAATTTAAAATTAATGTACCTTGTTCAATTCGCTTATTGATTGCTTCAGATACACCCGGGTATCGGTTTCCGCCCGGAGTAGCTTCTTCCTGATAAGCATCTAAAAATATTTTATCTATATTATAATCATTGTAAGCCGTATCCACCAATGTTGCTAATTGATTGGACTGTGATATATGTATATCTCCATCTTCATCATCTCCAACAAAACAAACCATATTTCGCCAGCTGCCAAAGGGTGATCCGGCCACCTGGTTGGTACATGCTGTGGAACTACTTGTTGATAAAGGAACTCCGGTTTTTGTATAACTTAAAATTTTATTGACAGCAGCTTGTGCTTCTGCTTTTGAATCTACCGGAAAACGTCCAATACCAATATCTACCGCATCATTGTTCCATAAACCCTCATTGTCGTCAAGCAAGCCATAAAAATCATCTGAAACATACGATGATGTTGGAATAGTTGAATTATACGACTGATAAGTAGGGATATAATTAGTATTACTGCTGAATCGTTTTTTATTATCGTAAGAACCATCGCCAAAAAGCAGTAAATATTTAGGCATTTCAGCAGCACTTGTTGCTCTATCATAAAACATTTTTACAAAATCACGGATGGCTGAAATATCTTGTGCTCCAGAGGAGAACTCATTATATATTTGCTGGGGTGTTACAACAATTGTTGATAAATTATCTCTGGTTTGATGATGTGAAGCAAGTTGCAAAGCCTCTTGATAGAAATCGGGATGTGCAACTATAATAAAATCCTTACGGGATAAAGCATGTAAATTTTGATTAACTACTTTACCCGAAAAAGCCGGAGCATAATAAGTGGAACCTGTGAAAGCGATAAATTGTTTTAATGAATCAGCGGGCAAAACAAACTGATAAAGAGAAGTTGCAGGGTTTGTGGACTCTTGAAGTTTTGCATTATTTATATCTGTAATATCCCATATTTGAATTGCCAGACTGCTTGTAATAGCATATTGAGCAACGTTACCTGAACCTGTGGATTGTGCATCCTGAAAAATAAGCTGATCTCCTACTCCACTCATATTTAGTTGTCGCCTTGCATTTACTTCAATATAGTTTAGCCATGCTATTGCATCCGTTGTTTGTTTAGTAACATTTACTGTAATTGTTGAATTGGTAGGGGCAAACGAATAACAGCCTGATAAAATCCGGGCATAATCATCATACTCACTTCCTGTTACATTTGGGATTGAAATTGATGTGCTTCCTGATTGGCTGCTAACCGAATAAGTTGCACTGCCAGATGTCAAATAACGTGATGCCAGGCTTGTTTTCACTGTAGCTGGTGCCGAAACATCAATATTTGGGAAAGAGAAAGAAAAATTATACGAATTTGTATTTTCAAAATATTCGCCAAACCATTCTCTTCCGGATTTAATAAAATTTACATTTTCATTTTCATGAAAAGAATAATCATCAAAACTATTAACTGTATTTGTTGCTGATAAAGTTGATGATGCCTGAGATTGAATACGTTTACCGGCTCCTAGATCAGTAGTAATAAAATAATATGCCGAATCAGAATATAAATTCAAAATATGTTTGAATTGAGGACAAGCAGTACTATTGTATGACCAGGAATTCGGTCCTTTGCCATAGAATAAAACATAATCCCCCTGGTTAAACATGGCATCACTTTCACCTTGAACGTATATTGCATTTTCAACAAGGTCATCTGACCGTTTAACTGAGTTTAATTCCGAGAGCATTCCTCCTCCATTGCCATAGATCCTTATATTTTGAGGATTTATGGTGGTTACATCAATTCCAATATTTTGCAAAAAAGAATATGTTAACTTATAGATACCATCTTTTTGTATACCGATTTTATACCAATTCCCATTTTGTAAAACAGAGTTAGCTGCATAGGTGTGTACAGCACGTGAAGCTGATTTTATTGAAGTACCCGAAATAATTTTTAGATCAAAAGATATTAATTTTTCGAGTTTACCCGTAACTGCATTTACATGGATCGGAATAAATGAAACCAGACCATACGATTTTTTTCGGGCAACACATACACTTGAAGTTACCAGCACCTTGTCAGAGATTTTAGCGTTAATATTTCGTTCGTGGGTCGTGTTTTTAATGAAAGTAGTTTCTTCTTCCGATAATACTTCGAATACAGGGTTTTCAATTTCAGTAGAAAAACTCTGTTCATTACCATTTAACATTATTTTTTGGGAGTATCTAGGCAAAAAATCATCTTCAAAAGCATATTGGGCTCCTGTAAAGGATAAAAAGCGATGTATTTCAGTCTCTGAAATTTTAATTTTTGAGATTGGCTGCCAAACTATTTTATTCAAACCCTGAGTGGGTTTACCGCTTAATCTTGGCTGCCCAAATGCACCCATCCCTATTAAAGACAAGCATACTATCAAACAAAATGTAAAACGAATATTCATACAATTAGCTCAAACTAGTTCAACAACCTGTTATTTACCTCTTAACAGGTTTAATAATTTAACAATAATAATCAGAATTTTTCATAGAAAACAATCCAAGGGGCAAAATAAAATCATTACAATCAAATCTGTAGTTAAGAAAATTAGAAAATTATTGTTTGTAATGATTTTTTTATGTAAATTTGTTTTTTAAAATAACTGAAATAATTCTTTGACAAACGTTTTTTTTTACCGAATATTGTACCTGTAATTTTAATTTAATTTTTAATAGTTGCACATTATAAATATTTTTTGTGTATAATTGCGACCTATTATAAAATCATGCTACTATGTTAAAACGAATTATTGTAACATCAAGTATCCTACTTTTTTTCGGTTTAAGCGAAAAATTATTTGCTCAAGACCCCGAATTCACTCAGTTCTACGCTAATCCACTCTATTTGAATCCTGCACTTGCAGGAACCGCTCGTTGTCCAAGAGTGATTTTGAATTACCGTAACCAATGGCCGGGAATACAAGGTACTTATATTACTTATTCAGCTTCGTATGATCAGCATATTGATGCTATGGGTGGTGGTGTAGGTTTATTGGTTACAAATGATGTTGCCGGACAAGGAACTTTAAGAACTACCAACGTTAGTGGCATGTATTCTTACTTGTTAAATGTTACCAGAGAGTTTTCATTAAAATTTGCAGCCGAAGCGACCTATTTTCAAAAATCAATTGATTGGTCCAAACTCACATTTGGCGATATGATCGATGAACGCAGGGGGTTTGTTTATAATACCAATGAGGTTCAGAAACTGCAAAGCAAATCAGGTGTTGATTTTTCAGCAGGTATTTTGGGGTATAGCAAACGTTATTTCTTTGGATTTGCTGCACATCATTTAGCTGAGCCGGATGAAGGTTTACTTGGCCCCAGCAAGCTTCCAATGAAAATTACCGGCCACGTTGGTGCAATGTTGCCAATAGGTGACAAAACAAGTCAAACATTTATTTCTCCAAACATATTATACCAAAAACAACAAAACTTTCAACAGCTTAACTTAGGGCTTTATGTTATCAAAGGCTCACTTGTTGGTGGTTTGTGGTACCGTAATCAGGATTCGTTTATAGCAGTTGTTGGTTTTCAACAACATTTCTTTAAAGTTGGTTACAGCTATGATGTAACAGTTTCGAAACTTACAAATGCCACTGCAGGTTCTCATGAAATATCATTCCAATTGCAGTTCGAGTGTAAACCGAAAAAGAAAAAATTCAGGTTAGTTAGCTGTCCTTCATTCTAAAACTTAAATTTAGTATACAATTTTTAGTGCAAAATTTAGTTACTCTATAATACTTGTAATTTTTTTGTTAATAATTTATATACTTAATGCTCTACTTACTATTTTGTATTAACCAAAAACAAAAACAATGAAAAAAGTATCCAGCAAAATCATATTATTCTCAGGAATTTTGGTGATGGTATCTTGTGCAAAAGAACGGTCGCCAATTACTGCTTGGGAATATAATAATCCTAAAAATGGAGGTTTTGAAGTTGTTCCTTACGAAGAACAAGAAACCGGACCGGGATTGGTGTTGGTTCAAGGTGGTACCTTCACTATGGGTAGATGTGAGCAAGATGTTACTTATGATTGGAATGCAATACCAAGAAGAGTAACTGTCTCCTCATTTTATATGGATCAAACAGAAGTTCGTAACCTGGATTATCTGGAGTATATCCATTGGACCACAAGAGTGTTTGGCGCCAACTTTTATGAAATATTAAAAAAGGCGATGCCTGATACCTTAGTTTGGCGCGATCGTTTGGCTTTTAATGAGCCTTATGTTGAATATTATTTACGCCATCCTGCATACAGAGATTACCCTGTTGTAGGTATTAACTGGTTACAGGCATCGGATTTTTGTGCCTGGAGAACTGATCGTGTAAACGAATTTATTTTGATTCGTGAGGGTATTTTGAATCATACTCCAACACCTACTGAAACTGACTATTTTAATACTGATCAATATCTTGCAGGTAAATGGCAAGGAACTGTTGTAACACCGCTTCACTCAATGAGTCCTGATGGTGGTGATCGTTTGGTACGTATGGAAGATGGTATCTTCTTACCAAGATATAGGCTACCGACTGAAGCTGAATGGGAATTTGCTGCTTATGGTTTGATCGGTAACACCATTGGAGAGCGTATTACCGACAGAAGATTATACCCTTGGAACGGCCATGGTACACGTAATCCTGATGAAAAACTTTTAGGGATGATGATGGCTAACTATCAGCGTAGTAATGGTGATATGATGGGCAGTGCAGGTCAGCTAAATGATGCCGGTGACGTTACTACACCTGTATATTCTTACTGGCCAAATGATTATGGTTTGTATAACATGGCAGGTAACGTTAGTGAGTGGGTGATGGATGTTTACCGTCCATTATCACCTGAAGATAAGGCAGACTTCCGTCCTTTCAGAGGCAATGTATTTAAAACACAAATACGTAATGAGGATGGTATTGTTATTAATGATACTATTCAATACGATAACCCATCCGATACACTATACCGTAATATTATAAGTGTACCGGGTATGGTTCGCTGGAGAGATGTAAGTATTACAGTAGCGGATGATAATTTGGATGAAAGAAGAAACTACAAGTATTCTGATAATATTAACTTCTTGGATGCCGATCTTCAAACTCAGGCTTCAGGTTTAACAGGTGTAGCCTGGACTGAAACTACTGCATACGATAAAAATTCAGGGAAAGTAGAAAGTACAGGTATGTATGAATATAAGTCAACTTCACTTATAAATGATAAAGCCCATGTATATAAAGGCGGTTCATGGAAGGATCGTGCGTATTGGATGGTGCCGGCAACCAGGCGATTCCTTGATCAGCGTCAATCAACTGCATGGATAGGCTCCCGTTGTGCTATGCAACGTGTTGGTAGTCCGGTTGGTTTAGGGAAAAAATAAAAAGTTTAAAGTTTAAAGTTTAAAGTTTGAAAGTTTCAAGTTCCGGGTTTTGTTAGTAACAAAGCAGGAATTTGAAACTTTTTTTTGTAATAAACTTTAAGAGAATAAGGTCGCTTAACCTGAAACCTTTTTTTCGAACTTTAAACGTGGAACTTCTATGGCCGCTTTTATAAAGTTTACAAATAGCGGATGAGGATTGGTAACTGTGCTTTTATATTCAGGATGGAACTGAACTCCTATAAACCAGGGGTGATCTTTTATTTCTATAATTTCTACCAAACCACCTTCAGGATTGATTCCTGAAGCCAACATTCCGGCCTTTTCAAAATCCTGCAAATATTCATTATTAAATTCGTAACGATGGCGATGCCGTTCGTTAATTTCTTTTTGTGCATATACTTCCCACGCTTTTGTTCCTTGTAGAACATTACACGGATATGAACCAAGGCGCATAGTGCCACCCTTACTTATTATTTTTTTTTGTGCTTCCAACAAATCAATTACGGGGTTGGTTGTGCCGGGATTCATTTCAGTAGAGTTAGCATCTTTGAATCCTAAAACATTACGTGCAAATTCCACTACTGCACACTGCATTCCCAAGCAAATTCCAAGAAAAGGCACTTGGTTTTCACGTGCATATTTAATTGCACTGATCTTCCCTTCGATACCACGTTGTCCGAAACCCGGTGCAACTAATATTCCGCCAACATTCTTAAATATTTCGCCTGCATTTTCATCGGTAATACTTTCAGAGTGTATCCATTCAATAGCCACTTTACAATCGTTAGCTGCTCCGGAATGAATAAATGATTCAGCAATAGATTTGTAAGCATCTTTTAATTCTACATATTTACCTACCAACGCAATTTTTACTTCTCTTTTAGGGTGTTTAAATTTGTGTAAAAATTCTTTCCATTTAATCAGATCGGTATTGTCGGAAACAGGCATATTCAGTTGATTTAACACCACCACATCCAATTGCTCTTCTTCCATCAATAAAGGAACTTCATAAATAGTACCTGCATCACGCGCTTCAATAACAGCGTTTGGCGCCACGTTACAGAATAATGCGATCTTGTTTTTTATATCTCTGTTAAGCGCATGTTCGGTTCGGCAAACAAGCACATCAGGCTGAACTCCATATTCTAACAATAGTTTTACTGAATGCTGTGTTGGTTTAGTTTTAAGTTCACCTGTAGTTGACAAATAAGGAATTAGCGTAAGGTGTATCACCATTGCATCTCTGCCCAGCTCCCATTTTAATTGACGTACTGCTTCAATATAAGGTAATGATTCAATATCGCCAACGGTACCACCAATTTCGGTAATTACAAATTGGTAATTACCTGTTTTACCTAGTAGTTTAACACGATTTTTTATTTCATCAGTAATATGAGGAATAACCTGAACAGTTTTTCCAAGAAAATCACCACGTCTTTCTTTTTCAATAACAGATTGATATATTCGACCGGTAGTAACATTATTTGCTTGAGAGGTAGGAATATTCAAAAAACGTTCATAATGCCCTAAATCTAAATCAGTTTCAGCACCATCATCAGTAACAAAACATTCACCATGTTCATAAGGATTAAGAGTACCCGGATCAACATTAATATAGGGGTCAAGTTTTTGAATAGTAACTGTATATCCTCTCGCTTGCAACAGTTTGGCTAAGGAAGCCGCAAGGATACCTTTTCCTAATGATGAAGTTACACCTCCCGTAACAAAAATGTATTTAGTAAGTCCTGACATTACAATTTTTAGAATTGTTGATTTACTGATTCAAAAAATTTTTCATAAATTGTTCCCTAATTAGAGAAATAATAAAGTTGGGCGAAGGTATATATAATTGTTGAATTTTTAATTCAAAAAATCTAAAATTCAAAAATTCAAAAATTTATTTATGAAGTTAGAACTTGATATAGTACCATTAAAAAAATGGTTTCCAAATTTCAGCAAACCTTTGCTTATAGTAGGTCCGTGCAGTGCAGAGAACGAAGAACAGGTATTGGATACAGCAAAACAAATTGCAGCTTTTTATCCAAATAGTGTTTTCAGAGCAGGTATCTGGAAACCCAGAACACGCCCCAATACTTTTGAAGGCATCGGTGATATCGCTTTGAAATGGATGCAATTAGTGAAGAAAGAAACAGGTTTACAAACGGCTACTGAGGTTGCAACTGCCGAACATGTTGAAAAATGTTTGAATCATGGAATTGATATTCTCTGGATCGGTGCACGCACTGCGGTAAATCCATTTTCAGTACAGGAAATTGCAGATGCATTAAAAGGTGTGGATATTCCGGTATTTGTAAAAAATCCGATCTATCCTGATATACAGTTGTGGGCAGGGGCATTAGAACGCGTGAATAATTCAGGAATAAAAAAAATTGCTGCGATACATCGAGGATTTCATTCATACGATAATGGTTTGTTTCGTAATTCTCCCAAATGGGAACTTGCTATCGAATTAAAAACTGCTTGTCCGGAACTACCTATATTTTGTGATCCTTCACATATTGGCGGAACTCCTGAATTAATTCCGTACCTCTCTCAAAAGGCAATGGATATGGATATGGATGGATTGATGATAGAGACACATTGTAATCCTCAAGTAGCTTTAAGCGATGCGAAACAGCAGATTAAGCCTTTTGAATTAAAAGAAATTATCAATGCTTTGCAAATTCGTTCTTCATCAGTGCCTAATATGGAACTGCAATCCAAGTTGGATGAATTACGATCAATAATTAATCAATTAGATATTGACCTGTTAGAGCTACTTGCCAAGCGCATGGCTATTTCGGCAAACATTGGCGAATACAAACGCAATAACAATATTA
>JAHEYA010000365.1 GCA_023251855.1 Bacteroidota bacterium | reverse complement strand
ATTTCCGGTTGCACCCGTTACACCAGTATGGCCAGTGTTTCCTACTGTGCCAATGGCTCCGGTTGCGCCTACGGCTCCGGTAGCACCTGTATTACCTTGAATCCCTGTTGTGCCAATTGATCCGGTTGTACCGGTAGTACCTTGAATGCCTGTAGTTCCTGTTGTTCCTGTTGCTCCTGTTGTTCCTGTTGCTCCTGTTGATCCCGTTGTTCCTGTCCTGCCAGTAGAACCGGTTGCACCTGCGCCACCGCCTGTAGCTAAAAAAACATCGCCAGAAGAATTTACTGTTAAAACAAAGCCATTGCCTGTTGCTCCTGAGCTTCCACTTGTTAAATTAGTGAAACGCAGACCACTGCTATTGGTAGTGCCAGAATTGATTTCTAAACTATTGTTAGGTGTTGTTGTGCCAATGCCAACACGGCCGACTGTATTGGGGGCACTATTTGGAATGACACCCACAAAAAAGGTTGGAGCGGAAAAACTATTAAATCCTACCAATAATGAGTTAGGCGTAGTATTGTTTAATCGCGCCCCGGATACCACACCTGTACCTATAACAAAAGCATTAATTGCACTGGACTGAACGGAATTTCCAATAGCCATTGCACCAACTCCAGTGGTGTAAGCGCCATTCCCAATAGCCATTGAATTAGTTGCACCTGCGCTTACATTATTTCCAAAAGCCACTGCACCAACTCCATTGCTTAAAGCGCCGTTCCCAATAGCCATTGAATTGTATCCAGCAGCTGCAATATTATTTCCAAATGCCATAGCACCAACTCCATTAATATAAGTACTGTTCCCAATGGCCATTGAATGATTTCCAACAGCCCCAACATTATTTCCAAATGCCATAGAAGAATCACTATTAGCTCCTGCTTGATTTCCCAACGCCATAGAATAATTTGCCCAGCAAGCAACATGATTTCCAAATGCCATTGAATTGAGGTTATCAGTCCATGCACCATTTCCTAATGCCATTGAATGATCTCCCAATGCTGTAGAATTATTTCCAAATGTCATTGAATAGGGGCCGCTGGCAGGAGTATTAGAACTACCATTACCTAATGCCATTGAATATGCGCCACTACTTACAACACCACTTCCAAATGCCATTGAATTCACGCCTTCAGCATCAGCCAGATATCCCAATGCCAATGCATTGGTAGCACTATTACCGGTTTTTGAATAATTACCAATTGATAAGCCTTGTGCACCAAAGGGTATTGGCGTGCTTCCTATATTGTTTGAATAATCATTGATGAGCAAGGAATGTCTTCCCAAATGAATGATACTATCACCCTCAGCAGGCATTATCCTTTTTACTCTCATAGTATCTGTACATAATCTTCCATGTATTTTTATGTTCGATATAGTCAAGCTATCAGCAATTAAGTTGCCTTTTACAGTCATACTTTTGCCTGTAAACACATGTTTGCTGGTTCGCACCGTATCGTGGCTATCGGTTTGCCAAGTAGTATCTGTTTGGCTAAACAAAGTAGAGGAAAGAAATGTTAAGAAAAGAAGCAGTGCTGGAATTTTTGCAATGAGTAAGGATTTTTTCATGCTTGCTGTTGGTTTTGTATTGGTTAATGAAAATGTAAGTTTCGAGAATAAATAACTCCAATTAGAGTTACCATTAATATTATTTGTTGTTGCCAAATATTTCGATGAATAGCTGATATACCTCGCAGACAGCGCAAATTGCCCAACAAAAAGAACAAGCTATCGAGCAAATGTAAACTAATAAATCAAAAATCCAAGTTTATTTGAGGAAAGTTTTTTACGGCAGGAGTTTCAAGCAAATTAATAAAGGTTTTTGATGTTTTTTTTAATTGGGGGTAAATAAATCATGTTAATTTTGTTTCAGTAAAAAAAACGACCTTTGAAACTATTGAAAACGGAAACTTGAAGAGGCTCCAGTTGGTGTGCGGTTTTGGTGTGCGGTTTTGCGCTCCTTTTGCGCGATTTTGTCTGATTTTGCTTTGAAATGCTTGCTTTTGAGGGGGAAGCGGGGTGCTGAAAATCCTTGTGTCACTGGTTCGATTCCAGTGGGTACCACCATAGAAACCAAGCCCTTGCGAAAAAAGCAGGGGCTTTTTTTTGGATGATGTGCGATATTGATGTGCGATATTTTTGAAATTGTTGTCATTTTTTTTATCATTTCACTAGTGATTTAAAACACTTTAAAATTACTCCGGTTCGTAAACTAATTGTTTGCCATCAACAGTTTTCACAATTTCCCACTCTCCTTTTTCATTCAGTTTTTCAACAGTATAATAATCTACTTCCTCGTCCCAACCATCATACTTAGTCCAGTTTAACAGGACTTTATTATTTAAAATTTCTCCTTTTAATAAAAGGGAAACGTTTATTGAAATGTAATTAGGTTTAATAAGTGTATCGGTACATCCATTCTCATTTCTTACTATCAAAGAAACAGTATATGTTCCGATATCATTATAAATATACTTGGGGTTTTCAACTATTGAAATATCGCCATTGCCAAATTTCCAAAACCATGAGTTTACATTGGAAGTTGTGGAATTAAAATTAAAAACTTGCTTCCTTTCTGAAGCACTTGTATCATTAACAGTGAAAGCGGCCACTGGCTTTTCAACCACATGAATATAATCGTCAATGATTTTAGTATCCACACAATCAAAGCTATTGTAGGAAGTTAGTTTAATAGTATAATTGCCGGGTGATACATAACTATGAGTAGGATTTTGAATTGTTGTTGTGCTCCCATCACCGAACTCCCAAAAACAATTCACTGAATTCAAACTTGTATTTATAAAAGAAAAACTGTTTCCGGTAATACATGAAATAGTATTTGTGGTATGAAAATCAGAAATAGAATTAGGGAAAACAGTTATCCAATTGGTTGCAATTGTAGAATCTATATGGCCGTTGGCTGACATCGCTATCAGTTTTATTGAATATGTTCCTGGGGTAGTGTAAATAGTTGAAGGATTTGTTAAAGTAGAAAAAGTTCCATTTCCAAAATCCCAATAATAAGAAGATGCATTCATTGAAGTGTTTGTAAATTGTATTGTTAACGGTGAGCACCCTGCGGTTTGATTTACATTGAAACCGAGGCTAAGACCCTGCGCGTTCGAATCAATAAATATTAAATTTAAAAATCCTATTGCTATTTTAATGCTTTTTTTCATTTGAAAATATTATTTAGTTAACCTTTTCTTTGGAGATTTATTTGCAACGATTATATCATTTCTATCATCACTTTTTTTTTTCTGAACAATGACACTATTTCCTGTCATAAAATTAATGTTACAAAGCCATCTAGGTAAATCATTTTTTTACCTACGTTATTAGCATTCTCACCTTTCGCATTTATTTTATAAACATACACACCTGCTGGAAAAGGTTTATTTTGGTCGATGCCATCCCATTGAATTTTTATGTCATTTGATTCAAAAATTAACTTACCCCAACGGTTAAAAATTTGCATATTATAT
>JAHEYA010000364.1 GCA_023251855.1 Bacteroidota bacterium | reverse complement strand
GCTCCAAAAATAAATCCCAAAATTGCGATTGCTGTTTTAGTTGAAAATGCCGGTTTTGGTGCTACATGGGCAGGTCCGATAGCTACTCTTATGATGGAAAAATATTTGAATGGAAAAGTAATTCGTTCAGATCTGGAGAAAAAAATGATGGAAGGTAATTTAATTGATAATGTAAAAACTACTCCCCAAAAAAAGAAAAACCGTTGAGACAAAAAAGCAGCAATAGTATTTTTTATAATATTGATTGGATAACAGTATCCATCTATCTGATACTGGTATTGATCGGATGGTTGAATATTTATTCAGCAGTATTCAATGAACATCATACTTTAATTACCGACACTTCTCAAAAGTATGGCAAACAAATGCTTTGGATCATCACTGCGCTTTTGCTAGCATTCATCATATTAATTATAGATGAAAATTTTTATACAGCATTTGCTTATTTTATTTTTGGTGCAATTTTAGTTGCCAATATAGCCGTTCCTTTTCTTGGCCGGGAAGTAAAGGGAAGCCGTTCCTGGTTTAGATTTGGAGCTTTCGGGGTACAGCCGGCTGAATTTATGAAATTTGCAACTAATCTCGCATTAGCGAAATTTCTAAGTAACCAAAATATAAAAATAGCTGATTATAAAAACACCTTTATAACACTTCTTTTTATTGGTGTTCCACTACTTATAATAAAAGGATTACAAGATGAAACAGGCTTAGCGATTGTATTTGTAGCCTTTATTTTTATGTTGTATCGCGAGGGCTTATCTGTAAACTATTTGTTATTGGGTTTTCTGGCAATCATTTTATTTATTTTGGCATTGCTAATTAATAACCTTTATTTATTTATCATTATTCTCTCCTTGTGTGGTATCTCACTTTTTTTTATAAAACGAACAGGTAAAAATCTATTTATAATTGCAACAATTGGGCTTATAGCTTGTACCATGGTTAAGACGACTAGTACTGTTTATACACATTTGGAAGAACATCAAAAAGTTCGTATTGATGTACTACTAGGGCGTGGTGTGGTTGATTTAAAAAAAGAAGGCTACAATGTGAATCAGGCAAAAATAGCAATCGGCTCCGGAGGCTTTTGGGGTAAGGGCTATTTAAAGGGTACTCAAACAAAATATGATTTTGTTCCTGAACAAGATACCGATTTTATATTTTGTACAGTTGGTGAAGAATGGGGCTTTGTAGGCAGTTCATTTGTTATCATACTGGAGATGGTTTTAATTTTACGATTAATATTTATTGCGGAGCGGCAACGTTCACCATTTAGCCGTATTTATGGTTATGGAGTTGCCTGTGTTTTATTTTTTCACTTAACAGTAAATATCGGAATGACTATCGGTTTGGCTCCAGTAATAGGCATTCCACTGCCTTTTTTAAGTTATGGCGGTTCTTCTTTATGGTCGTTTACAATATTACTTTTTATATTTTTAAAGCTGGATTCACACCGGTTACAGATTTTGAGATAACAATTGAACGCGGATGACGCAGATTGTTATGAAAAAAATGATAAAAAAAGTGTATTAATTTTATGCCGTTTATCTTAGAATTTATTTAAGGGCGGTTCTAAAAATTAAAAATCCTTTTAAATCTTAATAATCTGCGGTGATGCGCGTTCCATAATACATAGCGCTTATTACCAGATTGATTTAAAACAAAATAACATGGAATTAAAAGATGTAAGTTACTACTCGAATCAGAGAAAGGAAATGCTCCCATTTATACCGTCCGGTGCAAAAAAAATATTAGAAATTGGCTGTGGCAAAGGATATTTTTGCGAACAATTAATTGCTGCTGATACAGAGGTTTGGGGCCTTGAACCAGATAGTGATTCTGCTGCAATTGCTGCCAAAAAATTGTATAAAGTATTGAACAAAAAAATAGCTGATTCAATAAATGAATTACCTGATAATTATTTTGATGCTATTATTTTGAATGATGTTCTTGAACATTTATTGTTTCCCTGGGATGACTTAAAATTGCTAAGAGCAAAGCTTTCAAACAATGGAGTAATTGTTTCTTCAGTACCCAATGTACGTTATATCAAAAACGTATTTAACTTTTTAATTAAAAAAAACTGGGAATATACTGAGAATGGAATACTTGATTCTACACATTTTCGTTTTTTTACTAAAAAAAGTATTATTCCCTTATTTGAGAAAAGTGGTTATACCATTGAAAAAATGAAAGGCATCAACAAATCAAAATCACTAAAATATCAATTTTTTTTTGTGCTAATAAATGTGCTTTTTCCTTTTAATCATTCAGACACCTTGTACCTGCAATATGCGGTAACAGCTAAAAAGAATTGAGTTAAAGTATGAAAAATGACAACCAATATCCCTTATGAATTGGTCATTTTTCTTGAACCTCACCCCCAACCCCTCTCCATGCGCCTACGCTGAGTCCTTCGCCAGAGGCTTCGGCCGCCGGAGAAAGCTTCAGCGCAAGCGTAAGGAGGGGGGAGCAATGGACTAAAATATATTGGGAAATTGTGCAACATCCTGTTTTTCAAACTATATACCTTTCATTATATTTATTTTTCCAAAAAGATTTGTATGTTAAAAAATTATTGTATCATTGTAAAGCGTTTCTGCTGTTATAGATTCTTATAACATTTCAAATCACTCCCGGTAAAATCGGGATCTATCAAAAAAACATAAACCCAAAACCACAAATTATTTATTTTCTATCCTAAATTATCAATTACTCTGATTGATCATTATTAACCAAACCCCCAATTATGCACGACATTATTGAATTGAACAGCAAACTTGTTGGTGAGCTTAAAGAAATTGCCAAAAATCTAAATGTTCCAAAGTATGAAACATTAAAAAAGCAAGAACTTATTTATGCTATTTTAGACCAACAAGCATTAAATCCGGCCGCTCCGGAAGCAAAAACCACCCCCTCACCTGAAGAGCCAAAAACATTACGTCCGCGCAAAGTGCGTTTAGATAATATAGATACAAATACAAAAACTACAGAAACTGCTTCACCTGCATTTTTTCATGATGATGATTTTTCTGCACATAATCAAAAAACAGAATCGCTAAATAAAGAAACTACCGTTACCCCGCAAGTGGTCTCCAATGCTGCTGAAACTCCTGTTGCGGAATCTTTCACTCAACACCAGGAACCGGAAAATGCAGTAGAGAATGGAAGTAGCGGAGAAAACACCATTGAACACGCGAACGAAAATCAAGGTGGTGACCGCAGAGAAAATCAAAATCGGACACGTTATAATAATTTGCGTCAACAAGATCTTTATAATTTTGATGGCATCGTTGTAAGTGAAGGTGTATTGGAAACAATGCCTGATGGGTATGGTTTTTTACGATCTTCGGATTATAATTATTTAACATCACCTGATGATATTTATGTATCACAATCTCAAATAAAATTATTTGGTTTAAAAACCGGAGATACCGTTCGTGGTAGTATTCGTCCACCAAAAGAAGGTGAAAAATATTTTCC
>JAHEYA010000052.1 GCA_023251855.1 Bacteroidota bacterium | reverse complement strand
ATCAAAACTTCTCTGCGCCAATCAGACAGCATTGAATCTACAAGAGATGGAATGGACATTGCATTGGTGAAATGTATGATGGAAGAGGGAAAATGGAAAATGGAATATGCAGGCGCAAACCGCCCTCTTTGGATTATCCGCAAAGGGCAAAAAGAAGTGGAAGAAATAAAAGCAACAAAAAAAGCAATCGGAGGTCTCACAGAGGATGACCAACACTTCGACACTCACGAAATAAAATTGCAACAAGGCGATACTTTTTATATTTTCACCGATGGCTACGCAGATACATTTGGCGGGCAAGACAAAAAAAAACTTATGACTAAAAAATTAAAAGAAATACTTCTCGAAATTCAAAACAAAACAATGAAGGAACAAGAGAAGCATTTAGACAACTTTGTAGAAAATTGGAAAGCAGGGACAGAACAAGTGGACGACATTCTTGTAATCGGTGTGCGTTTGTAATGTAATGCTTGGAGAATGAAACAGTTTTATGAGACTTATAAAGAATTTCCAAAACTCTCGACTCTGTTGAGAGAAATTAGTTGGTTGCATAACTTAGCGATATTTGCAAAAATTTAAGAACCCAATTTTGATGAATAAAAATATTATTATACTATTATTTGTTTTGCTTTTCCTCAGTTCCTGTTGGAATAACTCTCCCTACAAGGGTTATACAAAAACAGGTTCAGGTTTATATTATAAACTTCAAACAATAGGTGATGGAAAAAGCAGACCTTATCCCGGTTGTTTTTTGCAATTGCGAATCACCTATAAAACCATAAAAGATTCCATTTTTTTTGATACCTATTTTAGTAATGAAACAGGGATGGTTATTTTGCCATTTAATCACTCATCATTTAAAGGAAGTTTTGAAGAACGCCTCACTCATATGAATGCAGGTGATAGTGTATCATTTATTGTAAATGCAGACTCTCTTTTTAAAAAATTTTTCAAAGCCAATTTACCTTTCTTTATCTTACCAGGAAGCTTGGTGAAGATGGAGGTTGAATTAAATCGCATTTTAACAAAAAAGGAGTGTCAAGCAGAGATGGAGAAATATGATCGTATTTTTGAAAATCGTGAAATAGAAGAACCACATAAACTTGAAATGTATTTGGAAAGATATCTGGATACAACAAAAACTTATTTTATGTCCACCTATAATGGAATGTACTATTTGCCTTTAAAAACAGGGGAGGGCGATAGTGTAAAGGTTGGCGATCTTATAAAAATCAATTATCGGGGTTGTTTTTTGGATGGAAAACAATTTGAATCAACATATGATCGTGCAGAACCATTGGAGTTTGTTTTTGGACAGCAAGGCCAGGTGATACAGGGCTTCACAGCAGCCATCAGTATGATGAATGTGGGAGCAAAAACAAGATTTATAATACCTTCCGCACTTGCCTATGGCGAAACGGGTTCATCAACCTGTATTGTTCCTCCATTCACCACAGTTGTTTATGAAATTGAAGTATTAAGTTTGACTAAACACAAAAGTATTGAGATGTGAGATATGAGTATTGAGATGTTAAAAAAGAATAAATCTCATATCTTACATCTCATATCTCAAATCTATATTATATTTGTACCCCGAATAAAAAAATGAATACAAATACCCTTTAAATTAAACTTCAGAAAAAAACAATATGAAAAAAAAATTCTCTAAAAAAGCCGCATTTATAGCTATTGGTGCTATGTTAGCAATTACAGCTTGTAACAAATCACCATACCCGGGATATGATAAATCTGAAAATGGTTTGTATTCTAAATTTTATAGAATGGATAAGAATGGCGTAAAAGCTAAGGAAGGAGATGTTGTTAAACTTGTTTTGGCTTATAAAAATGGAAAAGATTCCGTTTTATTTGATTCAAAAAATAAAAACCCGAATGGTACTAATTTTATTGAGTTTCCATTGAGTAAATCAACATTCAAAGGTAGCTTTGAAGAAGCATTGGCAATGATGTCGGTACATGACAGTGCAAGTTTTATTATCAGTGCAGATTCTGTTTATCTTAGAACATTCCGAGCGAAAGAACTTCCTCCATATATTCAGAAAGGCAGTATGTTAAGTTTCCAGGTAATGCTTGAAAAAATTACCCCAAAGGAAGTAGTAGAGAAAGAACGTGCTCAAAAAATGGAAGAGCAAAAAGTAATGATGGAACTTCGTAAAACTGCCGAACCAAAAGCATTTTCTAAATATTTAGAAGATAATAAAATTAAAACGAAACCTACAGCAAGTGGTTTGTATTATGTTGAAAAAACGAAGGGCAAAGGTCCAAAGCCAACAAAAGGCTGCAAAGTGAAGGTGAATTATACAGGATGTTTATTGGATGGAACTGTTTTCGACACAAGTATTGAGGCAACTGCTAAAGAAGCAAAATTATTTGATCAAAGAAGAACCTACGAACCAATTGAATTCCCTATTGGCATGGGTCAGGTTATCCCGGGTTGGGACGAAGGTATTTGTATGATGTCGGTTGGTGCAAAAGGTAAATTAATTATTCCTTCATCTATTGGATATGGTGCACAAGGTGCAGGTCCAATTCCTCCATTTTCACCTTTGGTGTTTGAGGTGGAATTAGTAGGATTTACTCCTGCAGCTCCTGCTCCAGCAACTAAGTAATTAGTGAAATAGAGCATTGGAGATTTAGAGAAGTCTTAAATAAATCTTGATCGTAAAAATTAATAGAGATAAGTAATTCAGCGAATGAAAAAAGTAACCTTAATTATATTGGCACTATCAACTATAAGTATGGTTGCGAATGCTCAGGAAAAAGGGAAAATTTCGAAAACTAAAACTCCTGCAAAAACGATGAAAACTGCTTCCGGTTTAGAATATACGATCAAAGAAAAAGGAACAGGTAAACATCCGCAAATTGGCGATAAAGTGGTTGTTAACTATACCGGAAAGTTGACAAATGATTCCGTTTTTGACAGTTCATTAAAACGCGGACCGTTTACATTTAAGCTTGGTTCAGGTGAAGTTATTAAAGGTTGGGATGAGGCATTTCAACTTTTACAGGTAGGAGACAAAGCTACCATTAAATTTGGACCGGAGTTGGGTTATGGTGATAAAGGCTCCGGACCAATTCCGCCCAAAGCAACACTTATTTTTGATGTTGAATTAATGGATGTGATAGAAAGCCCTAAACAGTGGGATGCTAAAGGAAAAGACACTGTTACATTGGCGAGTGGTATGAAATATATCATTATCAAAGAAAACAAAGTTGGTGAAAAAGCTGCAGCAGGTACCAAAGTGTCACTTCATTACAGCGGATTTTTTAAAGATGGTAAAATGTTTGATTCGTCAATAGAGCGTGGACAGCCGTTTTCAGTGAAACTTGGTGATAATCAAATTATAAAAGCACTGGAAGAAGGAATTGAATCTATGCACAAAGGAGAAAAAGCAAAATTTTTTATTCCTTATATGTTAGCATATGGCGAACAAGGCCATCCACCGGTGATCCCTGAAAAAGCAGATCTGATCTTTGATATTGAATTATTGGATATTCAAAAAGTGATCGTTCCTGTATTGTTTGATATTACTGGTAAAGAAATGAAAACAACTCCTTCCGGTTTGAAATATTATGAACTACTAAGAACCAATAATGCGACTAAAGCAGGAGCGGGTAAAGCAGTAAAAGTGCATTATTCAGGTTATCTGGCTGATGGTAAAATGTTTGATTCGTCTGTTGAACGTGGTGAACCCATTGAATTTGTATTGGGCCAGGGACAAGTTATTGCAGGTTGGGACGAAGGAATTACCATGATGAGTCTTGGAGATAAATTACGATTAGTGATACCTTATCATTTAGCATATGGCGAAAGTGGCCGTCCTCCGATGATTCCGGCAAAAGCAGAACTTACATTTGATGTGGAGTTAGTTGCAGTGAAATAATTTTTCAGCTGTATCTTATTGCTTTAACAGGAGTAATCTTGGAAACAATAAAGCTCGGAACTATCAGCATTAGTATGCAACACAAGAGTGTTCCTATATTCAGTAATAAAATATGGAATAAATTAATATTGATTGGAATCACCGTAACGTAATACGTTGACTGATCCAGTTTGAATAGTCCAAAATGCTGCTGAATAAGTGCAATCGCTATACCAATAACATTTCCCCACAAAAGACCTTTACCGATTAAATATCCTGCATTGTATAAAAATATTTTTTGGATATTTCCATTTCTTGCACCTAATGCTTTTAAAATTCCAATCATATTGGTACGTTCCAAAATCAATATCAGTAAGGCGGATATCATATTGATACCTGCAACAAGTATCATTAAAGTAATTACAATGATTGCATTCACATCTTGCAGATCCAGCCACGAAAAAACAGTTGGATTGGTTTCTTTAACAGTTTGAGCAATCAAACCTTGTCCGATAAGCTCATTTACTTCAGTACCGATTTCATCAATTTTTTTGAAATCATTAATAGCAATTTCAAATCCACCGATTTGTTCATCGGTCCAATAATTTAATTTCTGTATCTGTTTGATATCAACCAATACAAGATGTTTGTCAATATCTTCGAATCCGGTTTCATAGATGCCTGAAATGTAAAATACTTTGATTCGTTGTTCATAGTTAACAGTAGTACTATCTGCTTTTTTAGTCAAAAAATAAATGATCATTTTATCATTCAACTTCATCCCTAATTTACCTGCTAAATATTTTGAGATGATAATGTTTCTCGATATGCCTGTATCACTGATGGAGAAAGCTGTTCCGCTTTTTAGATTTTCATTGATGAATTTCCAATCGTAATCGGTGCCAATACCTTTCAGCAAAACACCTTCATTATCAGTTTTTGTTTTGATGATACCGCTTTTGGTTGCAAAAATCTGGATATGATTTATCTCTTTATTATTTTTTAATTCATTTATAAATGGCTGCTTCTTGCTGATAGGTTGAGGTTCATCACTAACGTTGTTATCATAATTATTGATCCTGATATGAGAACCGATACCGATCAGCTTATTTCGGATCTCATTTTGAAAGCCGGTAACAATCGCAATGGTAAGGATCATTACTGCTAAGCCTAATGCAATACCTAACACAGAAATACGCACAATAGGGCGTGATAGCTGGTTACTGGTATCATTACCCGAAATGATTCGTTTTGCGATAAAGCGCTCGGTGTTCAAAATTTGTTAGCTTTGACGTTGAAAATTTCTACGATTATTAATTTCTACGAATGTACGAATCTGGTTGCTAAATAGTATGAAGTATTATAAAATTTATTTGTTGTTTGTTCTTGTAGTGGTTGCTTTTACTGCATTTGGACAAGTTACACAAATCGAAAATAGTATAAAAACTGCCAATGATATTAAGGTTGGTGCTGATCGTACACTGGAGTATCTTCCGTTATTAAAAGGTAAATCAGTTGGAGTTGTAGCAAACCAATCTTCAAAAATTAAGAATACACATTTGGTGGATAGCCTGATTTCATTGGGCATAAAGGTGAAAAAAGTATTTTCTCCCGAACATGGCTTCCGTGGCTTGGTTGATGCGGGTAAAAAAGTAAAATCATACAAAGATGTTAAAACAAATTTACCTGTTATTTCTCTGTATGGAAAAAATAAAAAGCCTGCACCGGCTGATTTTAAAGGTATTGATGTACTTGTTTTTGATATTCAGGATGTGGGTGTACGCTTTTATACGTACTTATCTACTTTGCATTATGTGATGGAAGCATGTGCCGAAAATAATAAACAGCTTATCGTGCTTGACAGGCCCAATCCAAACGGTTATTACATTGATGGCCCGGTTATGGAAGATGCATACAAATCGTTTTTAGGATTACATTCAGTGCCCATTGTATATGGCATGACCATTGGCGAATATGCACAAATGATAAATGGAGAAGGATGGTTAAAGAATGGTGTTAGATGCAATTTAAAAGTAATTACGCTCGAATCTTACATCCATACTGATTTGTATGAGCTTCCTATTCGTCCTTCACCCAATTTACCTAATATGGCATCCGTATATTTATATCCCAGTTTAGGATTATTTGAAGGTACAGTGGTTTCGGTGGGTAGAGGTACAGATAAACCTTTTCAGGTGATTGGCCATCCTACATTAGCAAAAACAAATTTTTCATTTACACCAAAACCTCAGGAAGGAGCAATGGAACCCAAATACAATGGTGAAGTTTGTCACGGCTATAATCTATATGATTTTGGAAAAGAGTATACAAAAGAAACGAAAAAAATTTATTTGTATTGGTTGATGGGTACTTATAAAAATACTCCAAATAAAGAAACTTTTTTTGATGAAAATTTTAATTATCATGCCGGAAATGCAACACTACAGCAACAGATTAAAAATGGAACTGAGGAAGTTGAAATTCGCAAAAGCTGGCAGGAAGGAATAAAGAAATTCAAAGTTATCCGCAGAAAATACTTGCTGTATAAGGACTTTGAATAAACAGAAGTTTAAAGTTTGAAAGTTTAAAGTTCAAAGTTGGAAGTTTGTTTTGAACTTAAACTCTGCTTATTTATCTAAATCTTCAAAATTTACATCAGAAAACCCCGAATCATTTTTTTGAGAATCCGATGGAGCCCTATATGTTTCGCGCTCTTCAATAGGAGGAGAGATTGATTTAATATGAGCAATCACTTCAGTTAAACCTTCAGCAAATTTATCGAAATCTTCTTTGTATAAAAATAATTTATGTTTTTCATAAAAGAATTTTCCATCATCGCCAAAGCGTTTTTTGCTTTCAGTTATTGTTAGGTAATAATCATTTCCTTTGGTGCTTTTTACATCAAAAAAATAAGTTCTTTTCCCTGCTCTTACAGCTTTAGAGAATATTTCTTCTCTGTCATGTCCATTTTTTTCAAATCCTTCTTCCATCGTTATAATGCTAGTGTATAGCGCTTTGATTGTTAATTATCAGACAAATGTTTACATTAAAAAAGTTAAAAACAAGATTTGTTAATAACTTTTGATTATTACTTTTTATAATCTTTATAAAAACGAAAACTGGAAGTATTTAATTGAGATTTCAGTTGTAAGGAGCGGTAGGTTTATTATTCCAATTTAAGTATCCAGGCATCCTGATACTCGGTTTTGAATTTAGCTCGTTCGGCATCAATATCAGCCCTGTTATTGGTTTTTAAAACATAGATGTAATATATTTTTGTGAGTTTGTTTTGAATGATTTTAGTATTTAAATGTCCTCTTTGAACACTTGTCGCTCTTGATTTATCGGCATTTTCAGGATAACAAAAAGTACCGGTAACCAAATAAAAACCGATTCCTAAAGGTTTACCACTTTCAACATATAAATAATCACTTGCATAAATATATTTGACACCGCCCTTTACTTTGCTGGTGTTGGCTGTTGATGAATTTATTTTTTCAATTGCTTCTTTAAATCCATTGGTCTCCGCAGGATTGTTTTTTACAGCAGGCAAATATTGAGCAAATGAGGCCGTGACTGCAAAAAATAAAAAAATAAATAGAAAATGTTTTAGCATTTTTTTTAATTCAGGCTACTAATATACAAATTGATCAGAATTTGAGAA
Source organism: Bacteroidota bacterium (assembly GCA_023251855.1). GTDB lineage: Bacteria > Bacteroidota > Bacteroidia > 2-12-FULL-35-15 > 2-12-FULL-35-15 > 2-12-FULL-35-15. The sequence goes on along the minus strand of JAHEYA010000052.1, from coordinate 2,317 downwards.
TCCGAAATTCAAATAGAAATTATAAATTAGCATTTAAAATGATTTTTTCTTATTATTGCTCAGCAAATAGATTGTTCTAATAATGAGTAATCATGCTTAAATGAATCAAAATTTCAAATACAAATCAAAATGAATCCGAAAAGAAAAAACTTTATGAAAACAGTTGTTTTCATAATTGGCGGTTTATTTTACCAGCTGAATTTATGTTCTCAGACTTGTAATAACCTAAACATTACGCATCAGGCTGATATTGCTTCAGTATGCAGTGGAATTGCAATGACTATGATTCATGATGATCTTAGCAGACCCTATTTGTATGTTGCAAATAAAGAAGCAGGGTTAAAAATTTATGACATTACAACTATTACTTCGCCAATTTTGGTTGCAACTGTTCCAACTACTGCATTTGATACCCTGCATGTGATGAATGTTTCTCAAACAGGAAATTATCTATATCTGGCAGTTGGTAATTCTTTTACCAATCCACAAAAAGGAGGAATGGCAATAATAGATGTAACAAATCCGAGTGCTCCAAGTGTTACTGATTATTATGTTGTGCCAGGTTCACACAGTGGAGGCGGAATTGTAAAAGTGGAAGGCAACTATGCTTATTTGGGTGCAATGGGAAGTGGTTTGGTGGTTTTGGATGTAACCAGCAAAAGCAACATACAGTTTGTTTCCCAGTTTGTACCAAGTATAAATTATCCACCCATTACAAATCCAAACCCTAATTATTATAATGCACGGGGTATGGATGTTAAAAACAGTATTGTTTATCTATGTTATGATGGTGGAGGATTTAGAATTATCAATTGTACCAATAAGCTTGCTCCAAAAGAAACTGGTAGATGGTGTAACCCTGTAATGTATACGCCTCTAGATCATCCGAAAGCTTATAATAATATTGTAGTTGATGGTAATCTAGCATATATAGCCGTAGATTATGCCGGAATGGAGGTTCTTAATATTTCCGATACGAGTAACATAACTCTTACCGGATGGTGGAACCCTTATAACGCTCCTAATAACAATTGGTTTAGTAGTCAAGTTCATGCAAATGAAATTCATTTAGATAAAAATTGTAACCATATTTTTATGTCAACCGGCAAAAGTGATATGATGGTTGTGGATGTTACTAATCCGACACAACCTGATTCTTGTAATTTTTATGGAGGTGTTTCAAACGGGCTTGGAACCTGGGGTATAGGGTTATACCAAAATCAGATCTACCTCACTTATATTTGTTCTGTAATTCCTTTTGCATCCAATTGGACAGGTGTGAAAATTCTTACCTACACCCCTTGCACAACAGGGCTTGGAGAATCAGCAGTTTTCGACAACATAAAAGTTTTTCCTACTCCAGCCGATTGTGAGCTTACTGTTGAAATGGAAAATAAAAATTGGATTTCATTAGATTTAAAAATCTCTGTTAGTAATGTTCTTGGACAAAATTGTAAAAGCCCATATACAGTACCTTCTAGCGATAAAATTGTTGTTGATATTTCGAGTTTAAACAGTGGAATTTATTTTTTGCACCTTTCTGTTAATGATAAAACCCTAACTCGAAAATTTATAAAAGATTAAACAAACAAGGGTGTTGGCTTTAGCAATGGGTGTGCGACAAATTGCACAAATGCAAAATATATTAAACCCTTTCAGGGTTTATTTTACTTTACCTTATTTCACCCGTGATTGCATCAAGGGTTATTCAGGTTAATCCCGCTTTGCGGGATTGAATATAAATAACTCCGCATGAAATGCGGAGACAATACCTGCGTCTTATGCAACTCTGAAAGAGTTGAATATAGTGCAATTTTTCGAGCACCTTTAGCATGACCAGTGCTTTTACCGATTTTAGAATTTCCTTATTATGGCCAACTATTTATCTATTCTACGTGGTATCAATGTTAGCGGACAAAAAAGAGTTCCGATGGTGGAATTAAAAGCAGTATATGAACAATTGAATTTTAAAAACATCACTACCTATATCCAAAGCGGTAATGTGACCTTTGACAGTGCTAATGCAAAAGATCTTTCAAAAAAAATCGAGAAAAAGATTTCTGAAAAATTTAATTTTGATGTTCCGGTAATAATCAGAACCATTGATGAGCTTGAACATACAATCAAATCAAATCCATTTCGTAAAGACAAAAAAAATGATGTCGAAAGACTATACGTTACTTATTTAGCTGAAACACCTACACAGGAAAACATCAACAAACTCAATACTTACGACTATTCTCCAGAGCAATTTTTCCTTTTAGGAAAAGAAGTTTACCTCTTTTGTCCGCTCGGATATGGTAATTCTAAACTATCC
>JAHEYA010000003.1:9627-26754 GCA_023251855.1 Bacteroidota bacterium | reverse complement strand
CCTTTAATTACAGGATCTGCCGGTCTTGGCTGATCTGAATATAACTTACGCTCGATGTTTAAAGCTTTTGTAGTTTTTTCAGCAAAATTCAACAAAAAAGAACCTTCCAGTTTATGCGACCTTGCACCAATTTCATCAACTCTAACCTGATTATCCTTTACATAATAAATATAAGTGGTGGTATCAGTAGATGTTGCTTTTTTAAATTCGATAGTTCCTTCGAATGCTTGCGATTTGGCAGTAAATGAGAACAAAGTCATCATTACGACCCCTGATAAAAATTTTAAAATTGATTTTTTCATTTGGTAGATTTTAATATTATATTTTAAACTGTACTACTTGCAAAAAATATTAGTGCGCTAAAGTAGTAATTTTTTTGTTTCACCCTACTGAATTCAAAAGTAGTGCCAAAATTTTATTAAAATCTAAAACGAAAAGCCTTTTTTATGCCCAATACGATTTTTACAGAACTATTTCACCAATGTTACAATCCCTGTGTAATTATGGTTTCTTTTCTTAGTATCCAAAACATCAACCACATAAACATATACATCCACCTGAGCAATTTCAGCACCATGGTTTGCTTTACCATCCCATTGTTTATGAATATCATCGGTAAAGAAAATTAAATTTCCCCAACGATCAAAAATCATCATCTGATATTCCTTTATAAAAGTTCCTTTACCTGAAAAGAAATCATTTATCCCATCGCCATTTGGTGAAAAAGCATTCGGAATATAAAAGGTAAAATCCGGTTCAATGGTAATTGTTTTATATGTTGTATCACTACACCCATGAGTATTAGATGTTATTAATGTTATCACATAAGTGCCTGTATCACCATAGAGGTGAGAACCCGGACTGAATACGGATGAAGTAGTGGTATCGCCAAAATTCCAGTTCCATACAGTACCGCCTAAAGATAGATCTGTAATTTGAACAAGTGGGGCGGTAATATTAATAGTTAATGGTTGCACAGTAAAATCAGCTGTAGGATTCGGATAAACAGCAATGTAATTATTTTTAGTTCCTGTGGCTACACAACCACTATCGGAAGTAACGGTAAGACTAACAGTAAAAAAAGCATTGGTAGTAGAAGAAGCATTGAAATAACAATGTTCGAAATTGGTCTGGTGATTAACAGCACTGCCATCACCGGCATTCCAAGCCCATTGAACAATGGAGGAGCCCTGAATTGTAGAATGATCTGTAAAGGAAACACAAAGTGGTGAACATCCAACTGTATCATCTGCAGTGAAAGATACTGTAGGATTTGGAGAAACAACCACTGTTTTAGTAATGGAATCTTTACATCCGAAATTAGAAACTGCTAATAGCTGAACTGTATATGAACCAACTGCAGTATAGAGATGAGTAGTGGTTTGACTGCTTCCAAGGCTGTTGTCGCCAAAATTCCAGGAATAAGATTGTATCACATCGGGAGCTGTAATGGTTGAAAGACTATTAAATGGCACAGCACTTCCATCGCAACCATTTGTGTATGAAAACTTAGCATCGGGTTGGGTGTGAACAGTTGTGTTTTGCACCAACGTATCTTTGCAACCCTTGTTGTTTGTAACAATAAGGGAAACAGCGAAAACACCTGAATTGGCATAGGTATAAACAGGATTCTGTAGAGTAACCACTGGAGCATTTCCGAAGTTCCAAGCCCAAGTTATAATTGTATCACCTGCAACAACAGAATCGGTAAACATAGTGGGAAGTCCTAAACAAGGGCTGTTTGATGAAAAAGCAGCAGTTGGTTTTGAATACACGGCTATACTATGAACAACCGTATCAGCACAACCAGCTGATGAGAGTGCTGTTAATTTTACAGTATAATTACCAGGTGCATACATATGTGTTGGCGATTGAGTAGTGTTATCAATACCTGTATTATAGTCGAAGTCCCAGCTATAAGATGTTGCACCAACAGTTGTGTTTGTAAATGCAGCAGCAACATTGGCACACACATTATTGACAGTGAAAGCAGCAGTTGGTTTACAGCTAACAAATACAGTATCTGTAAGGGTAGCTACACAACCACTATCACTTACCACTTTAAGTGTTGCCATATAATTATTACAAAGCTGATAAACATATTTTGCGTTGAGAGTAGTAGCTGAATCTCCGTTATTACCAAATAACCAGGTGGAAGTAAAGGTTCCTGAAGTAACGGTAGAGTTGTTTATAAACTGAGTACTATCCCCAAGGCATACCGGACTTGTGCTAAAGGCTACGATTGGCTGGGGGTTGGCGCCAATTAAAACAGAATCGATTTTAGTGCAGGAATTAGAATCTGTGATTGTAACAATATATTTTATTGCATTTAAACCAGTTGCTATTTGCGTAGTTTGCACCGGACTTGTATTCCAGCTGTATGTATATGGTGGGGCTCCTCCATAGGGATAGGCTTTTGCAGTACCATCCAAATTCCCTAGGCATTTTGTTGGTGTTCCTTTTAAACTGTCCTGCAATAAATTGGCGGTAGTAAGTGTGATAGTTGTATCAAAGCTGCAGCCTGAATTAGATACAATATGGCAATGATAGGTTCCACCGGTTAAACCGGTAGCTTGTATAGTACTATCGTTGAGCTGAGAATTAGTAACAACAGGTGTCCATACGGCACTTGTAATTATCTGACCTAATAACAAAGTGATCTTTATTTGCCCATTGGTACTTGAGTAGCAGGATGGGTTTGTTTTTTGGAAGACTAATGCCGAATTTACTATTTCAACTGAATCTATGTGGTAGTTGGGAACACAGGCTGCATCATGAACAGTTACAATGTGCATACCTACTGAGAGGTTGTGGCGGATGGAATCTGTATTACCATCATCCCACAGAAAAACATAAGGAGGGGTACCTTGTGTAGGTCTTACAATAACCGTATTCATTGATGAATTGCAGGGATCAGTTGCAGAAATAAGAAGAGTATCGCTCACGCATGACTGGCGACCAAATGATAATGGAGTTAAAAAACCGTTGCCACAAGCTACAATATCAGAGTTAAGTGCCGCATAGGCGATATCATATACTTCATTGGTTGTGGCATGGTATTCCAGTTGCACTAAATTAAAATCGAAGCGATAAACACCATTGGAGGCACCTATAAACAAATTATTACATTTATCTGCAAGTATGCCACTGCCCAACTTTGCCTGGCCACCCGGGATAGTAGCACTTCCCAAAAGAGCAAACGTGTTCCTGTCCCATTTTTTAACTGTTGCACCATCGGAAGTGAATAAAAATGTGGTACCGCCTAAAGCCATCATATTATAGCCATTTGAATAACCCGGGTTATAACCTGTGGCGGCTTCACCATGGTTATACCCGCTCGAAACAACACCAATGGGTGTATTTGTAGGGTCATTAAACGAAATTTTATTTGTCATTCCACCATGTGTATATGATTTTCCTAATTCATCAACACAAAGTCCCGATATATCATCAGGAGCATTCAGGGCTTTGATATTGCTTAATACCCCGGTAGCAACGTCTATTTCAGCAATATTGCTGTTGTATAAAGTTCCTCCCCCAGCAACAATTACTTTTCCTGTAATACAATTCAGCGCTATACGCCAATGTTCTCTGAAATCAGCACCTGGTGTGGTACTATACCAAATGGAACTTGATGTTGGTGAAAATTTTTGTGTATGAGCACCACTTAAATTACATGCTTCAGCTATATAAAAATTGCCACTGCCTTCAACCAGCATATCTCCATAATAGGTTGCGGAATAGGCAGAAGGGGTTAATCCGTTCACCAAAGACCAAATGGGGGCACCACCTGTTGATGCATATTTTTCCACTACCAAATTTCCTGATGATCCTCCATAAATATATATGTTTCCAAGAGCATCCACTCCATTATCATAAGCCTTTGGCTGGGTAAAGCCTGGTATAACCGTCCAAGGGTCAACTATTATTTCCTGATCTTTTTTATAGGAAGATGTATTAAATGAAACCACATTATTATTGATCGCGAATGAGGATGCAATGGCCTCTTTATTGCTTGCATAATAGGTTATTGGGGCATGGTCAACAATATCGCCAACAATAGTTTTAAAATGTATATTTCCTTCATCAACAGCGTTTTTATTAACCCCTGAGTATTGCATTTGAACCTGGGTAATGTCCGCACCGGGGTGAACAACTATATTATACTCAATACCATTATCGTGATGAAAAACATACTCTACATCAATGCCTTTGTACAAATCTTTGTAAATTAATTTGGAATATCCGGCACACATTGCAGTATAAGGCTTTTCAGCCAGTGGATTGTTTTCGGGGTTATTAATCGGGTAGGAATAGTAAGTGCTTTGTTTATCATCAACAACTATAGTAGCATATGGATTTGAATTGAGCCATTTTACATTTACAAGTTGTATTTCGGTTTTTATTTCGAATTCTTTTGCTTCACGTTTTGCCTCAGTTTTGAATACGTCAATTAATGTTTTTTTTGACTTTGTATATTTTGTAAAACGATACAGCAGTTCATTTGGATAGAAAAACACCTGATACCCTTTGTCAATTGCATACTGAAATGATTTTTTTTCTTCAGGTAATACATTATTGAATTGTCCTTTGTTTTCAATAAAAGCCTTGCGATCAAAAGGTTTGACAGTCCAGGATTTATGTTTTTGGGCAAACAAACTATAATGAGAGAATATGGCAATGCCAAAAGAAAGGAAAATGATCTTTAAAAGTTGTGATAATGGTCGCATCTTTTTCACGAATGATGAACACAAGATACAAAATATATAAAAAAGGTTGTATTTATCAAGTAAGATCGAGTTTCTTGATTGTATAAACCGAAATTAAAATTACCTAACTAACGTCACAGCCCCTTTGTAATTGTGTTTTTTTCTTTTAATATCTGTTACATTTACCACATAAACATACACATCACGCTGAGCCATTTCGTCTCCATGATTTGCTTTGCCATCCCATTGTTTATGAATATCATCAGTAAAGAAAATTAAATTTCCCCAACGATCGTATATCATCATTTGATACTCTTTGATAAAAGTTCCTTTACCTGAAAAAAAATCGTTTATCCCATCACCATTGGGTGAAAATGCATTGGGGATATAAAATGTAAAATCCGGTTCAACGGTAATCGTTTTGGAAACTGTATCTATACAACCATGAGTAGTTGATGTTATTAATGTTATCACATAAGTACCAGTATCACTGTACTGATGGGAACCCGGACTGAATACAGATGAAGTAGTTGTATCACCAAAGTTCCAGTTCCAAACAGTACCACCAATGGATAGATCAGTAATGTAAATAAGTGGCTCTGTAATAGCAGTAGTTTGGGGCGAAACAGTAAAATCAGCTTTCGGATTCGGATAAACAGTGATGTAATTATTTTTAGTTCCGGTGCTGACACAACCACTATCAGAGGTAACTGTAAGGCTAACAGTAAAAATGGCATCGGAAGTAAAAGAAGCATTGGAATAACAATGTTCGAAATTTGGTTGTTGATTAACAGTGCTGCCATCACCGGCATTCCAAGCCCATTGAACAATAGAGGAGCCCTGAATTGTAGAATGATCCGTATAGGAAACACAAAGCGGAGAACATCCAACAGTGTCATCTGCAGCGAAAGACACGGTAGGATTTGGAAATATAATAACTGTTTTAGCACTGGAATCCCTACATCCAAAGTTTGAAACTGTTAAGAGTTGAACGGTGTAAGAGCCGGTTAAAGTATAAAGATGAGTAATGGTTGGGCTACTATTAACAGGGCTACTATCAGCAAAATTCCATGAATAAGATTGTATCACATCAGGAGATGAAATAGTTGAAAGGCTATTGAATGGCACAGCGTTTCCATCACAAACATTAGTGTATGAAAATTTTGCATCCGGTAAGGGGTGAACAATTGTATTCACTTGTATAGTGTCCATACAGCCCTTATTTGTAGATACAATAAGAGATGCAGGGAAAGTGCCTGATGCAGCATACGTATAATTTGGGGTTTGAGTGGTAACTAAAGGACTGCTATTGCCAAAATTCCACACCCAGCTGGTAATGGTATCATTAACAACTGTTGAAGAATCACTGAACAATATAGGCAATCCTAAACAAGGGCTGTTTGAAGAATAATTTGCTACCGGTTTAGAATAAATTATAATTGGATGAACAACCGTATCAGAACAACCTGCGGCCGAAACCGCTATCAATTGTACATTGTAGCTACCCGGAGCATATAAATGCGTTGGTGATTGCGTAGTGTTATCAACACCGGTATTAAAGTCAAAATCCCAGCTATACGTTACCGCACCTGTTGTAGCATTTGTGAATGTTGCCGAGACATAAGTACAAACATTGTTTACAGTAAAAAGTGCAGCAGGTTTACAGTTAACAAACACAGTATCAGTAAGGGTTGCAACACAACCACTATCACTGGTAATTTTAAGTGTTGCCATGTAATTATTACACAAAGAATAAACATAGTTTGCGTTGGCAGTTGTTGAAGAATCTCCATTATTACCAAACAGCCATTTGGAAGAAAAGCTTCCTGATGCAATAGTAGAGTGATTTGTAAATATGGTTGTATCACCAATACAAACCGGTATGGTGCTAAAACTTGCAACAGGTTGAGGATTTGAGCCAATTAAAATAGAATCGGTTTTCACACAGGAGTTAGAATCTGTAATGGTAATAACATACGTGATCGCATTCAGCCCTGTTGCTGTTTGAGTGGTTTGTGGCGGACTTGTGTTCCAGCTATATGTGTATGGGCTTACACCTCCATAAGGAAATACTTTTGCTGAACCATTAGTATTTCCAAGGCATTTAGCAGGTCTGCCTCTTAAACTATCCTGCAAAAGAGGAGGGGCAGTCAATGTAATTGTTGTATCAAAAGCGCATCCCGAATTGGATGTAAGATGACAATGATATGTTCCGCTGATGAGGCCGGTTGCCTTTATAGTACTATCATTCAGTTGAGAATTAGTAACAGCGGGTGTCCAGACAAAACTGGTAATTACCTGATTTAGTAATAAGGTGATTTTTATATCCCCGTTACTACTTGTGTTACACGATGGATTTGTTGATTTAATTGCTAATGCCGAGTTAACTATTTTTACAGAATCCGTATGAAAGTTGGGAACACAGGCAGCATCGCGAACAGTAACAATATGAATGCCAACGGATAAATTATGACGAATAGAATCAGTGCTGCCATCATCCCACAAAAATGTATATGGCGGAATACCGTCTGTGGGCCTTATTGTTACCACATTCATTGAAGAATTGCATGGGTCAGTTGAAAGGATAATGAGTGTATCATTTACACATGATTCGCGCCCGAATGGAATTGGAGTTAAAAAACCATTACCCGAAGCTACAATATCCGAATTTATGGAATAGGCTATATCAAACACTGCCGCTGTTGTTGCATGGAATTCTTTTTGTACCAGATTAAAATCGAAACGATAAACACCATTGGATGCTCCTGCAAACAAGTTATTGCATTTATCTGCTAACAATCCGTTACCCATATTTTGTTGTCCTCCCGGAATTACGACACTGCCTAGTAAAGCATGAGTATTTATATCCCACTTTTGAATGGTGGCACCATCGGAAGTAAATAAAAATGTTGTTCCACCAAGGGCCATCATACTATATCCGTTTGCAAAATAGGTTGGGTAGAATGTTGGAGTACCGCCAACAGCTATTTCCGAAAGGTTAAATCCTCCGGGTACGCTACCGGTAACATTGTTTGCATTGTCGGTAAAAAAAAGTTTGTTTGTGATCCCTCCAATCAAATAGGCTTTTCCCGTAACATCCACGCACAAACCTGCTATGTCCTCATGTCCGCTATAAACAGATTTCGCATTTATCAAAACGCCTGTGTTTACATCAATTTCAGCAATATTTAATGTTGGATTTGTTGTTCCTCCTCCGGCAACAATTACTTTATTAGTGATGCAATTAAGAGCCAAGCGCCAATGTTCGCGGTATTGAGGGTCGATTGTGCTTGTCCATAAAAGGCTTGATGTAGGTGAAAATTTTCGTGTATGCGCCCCGTTTGGATCAAATCCTTCACTAAGATAAAAGTTACCACTTCCTTCAACAAGCATATCTCCATAATATCCTGATGCTGACAACCCATTTGTTAATGACCAAAGCGGAGCACCACCGGTAGAAGCATATTTCTCAACCACCAAATTATTTCCTGCACCACCATAAATATAAATATTACCGGTGTTATCCACACCATTATCAAATGCATGTGGGGGACTAAAACCCGGAACAACGGTCCAGGGGTCAATTACTATTTCCTGATTGTTTAAAAAGGGAGAAATATTAAATGAAACTAAATTATCTTTTACAGTGAAAGAAGAAGTAATTTTTTCTTTTGTATTCTTATAAAATGTTATCGGAGCATGATCAATAATATCGCCTGAAATAGTTGGTATATGTATTTCCCCTGTTAGTTTATCCTGCCAAATACCGTGGGTACCGGTATATTGCATTTTAACCTGTGTAATGTCGGCACCTGGGTGAATAAATAAGTTGTATTCAATCCCATTATCAGGATGAAAAACATATTCTACATCTATACCTTGATAGAGCTCTTTGTAGATTAATTTTGAATACCCTGAACACTTCGCAACGGTGGGCTTTTCAACCAAGTTACCATTTTGTTTTTCAATCACATAGGAATAATAAGTGGTCTGTTTTTCTTCGGCAACGAGAGTAACATTTGGATTTGAATTCAGCCATTTTACACTAACAAATTGTGTTTGAGTTTTAATTTCATGTTCTTTTGTCTCGCGTTTTTCTTCGGATCTGAATTTATCAATTAAAGTTTCTTTGGATTTAGCATATTTTGCAAAACGATACATCAACTCACCGGGATAAAAAAACACCTGATACCCTTTGTCTATAGAGTAATTAAAGACTTTCTTATCTTCCGGAAGGATGTTTTCAAACTGTCTTTTATTTTCTATGAATGCTCTGCGTTGAAAAGGGTTAACAGTCCATGCTTGGTTAGACAATGCTTTATTATTGATATTTTGAGAAAAAAGAGAAACGTTGGTAAGTGTTACTAAACCAAAAGAAAGATAAATTACTGTTAGAAATCGAGGGAGAGATTTCATCTCTATTTATTTATTGAAAATTGAATTGAAAGGTTCAAAAACCTCCAAATGTAAAGCTAATGAAAATGTTTGTAATAAACAATTAACCGAGCTATAAACTGTTTTCCGATTAATAAATAATGATCTTTTTCACAATATCATTGGTTGGGCTGCTTAGGTTTACCATATAAATTCCTTTTGAAAGAGTCTTAAAATTCATTTCATTAGTATATTTTCCTTCAAAATTGGTAAGCACTTCCTTGTAAATTAATTCCCCAATTGAGTTTACAACCCTTAGTGTGTAATTGTTTTTTTCAGGGACATCAAATGAAATGAAAAAATTGCCATCATTTGGGTTCGGATAAACATTAAAAAAGCAATCATTACTTAACTGTGCTATTCCGGCGGTTATAATTGTAAAGCTATTTGAAGGGCAAGTGCCACCATCAATAATAACGCTATAATCACCATTTAAAGTTATCGGGCAAACCTGACTTGTTTCACCAACAATTGGCTGGCCATTCAGATACCATTGGTATGAGGTTGCAGTGCTTGAAGTAAGCGTGGTGCCTGTTAATGTAACTATAGGAGTAGGATCAACAGTTATAGTATACGTAGAAGGTGTTCCCGAACAACCATTGATTGAAGGGGTTACAGTTATAGTTGCAACAATGGGGGCACTTGAAGTATTGGTTGCATTAAAGGAAGGAACATTTCCAGTTCCGCTTGCAGCAAGACCTATAGCGGTATTTGAGTTAGACCAAGTGTAACTTGCTCCCGAAGGATTGCTAGCAAAAGCTGTTGCAGCAATGGTTCTACCGCATACATTTATATTTGAAATAAAATTTATGGTTGCTACAGGAGGCACAACTACAGCTACTCCGCTACTTGTTGCAGTTCCGGGGCAAGTTGCGCTGGAAGTTATATCACAGCTGAACACATCCCCATCAATAATTGTTGTTGGGGTGTACGTTTGACTTGTTGCGCCTGCAATGGATACTCCATTCAAAAACCATTGATAACCGGGAGTTGTTCCTGCATTTGTGGTTGTTGCAGTAAATGTTGCAGGAGCACCTGAACAGCTTGGATTAGTACCTGAGGTCATTGCAACAGAAACGGCTGGTGTTGGTGATGGGATCAATGAAATAGTAATTGGGGCACTTGTTGAAGTAGTTGAAGTTAAACACGATGCATTAGATGTAACGATGCATGTTATTATATCACCATTGGCAGGTGATAGCGGAATATAAGTTGTTCCGGCCACAGTATTAACTCCATTTTTTTGCCACTGGTAAGTTACACCAGTTCCTCCATTAGTGCTTGTTGCAGTGAAAGTAATGGGCACAGTTGCACAGGTTGGGTTTGTACCTGAGGAAATACTTGTTGTAACAGTTGGAGTGATGTAAGGGTTCACTGTCATAGTAACAGGCGCACTTGTAGCTACCGTAGGGTTTACACATGCCGCATTTGAAGTTAAAACACAAGTTACCACATCACCGGTTGCTAATGTAGAAGAAGAAAATACAGGATTATTTGTTCCAACATTTGCTCCGTTCACTTGCCATTGGTAAGTAGGTGTGCTCCCACCATTGGCTATTGCAGCAAAAAAAGATGCGGGAGTTCCTAAACAAATAATTGGAGATCCGGAAGTAACCGAAACGGTAACTTCTGGGATGGAAGTAGGAGTAACTGTCATGGTAATCCCTGTACTTGTTGCAGTTGCAGGGGTTACACAGGGTGCATTAGAAGTGACTGTACAGGTAATTACATCATTATTTGCCAGTGTTACTGATAGGTAAGTTGGGTTTGTTGCACCAGCAATTGCTACACCGTTTTTATACCATTGGTAAGTTGGAGTGGTACCACCATTTACAGGGGTTGCGGTAAATGTAACGGAGCCACCTCCACAAATCGAACTAGAACCTGCAGTAATAGCAGTAGTTACAGAAGGCACAATAGTACCTACATTTATAAAATTTGTTTTTATAACCGTATCACTGCCATTTGCATTGGTAACAATGAGTTTCACAGTATATGACCCTGCAGTTGTGTAGGTATGAGTAGGAGATTGTGTAACATAATCAGTAGTTCCGTTATTATCTACATCCCAAGCCCAGCTGGTAGCAGAAAAGAAGGTATGATCTGTAAAAGTAACAGTTAAAGGAGCAGTGCAACTATAAGCGGGAGACACAGTAAAATCAGCTGTAGGTGGGCTTATACATGCTGTTAAACAGGATGCGGCAGCAAAAGATGATCTTATAGCACCTCCCGGCAAAGTCCCGAAACCATTGGTAAGCAATATACCGGTACCACCCAAATGACAATAACTCATAATGGTTCCACTATTTGCAGGTGTGGGCCCGGGCCCACATCCGCCTTCGGTAGCATAACAATTGTCAATAGCGCCTCCGGGCCAACCGCACCAATGTGTATGATGAGAGCCAAAATTATGACCCAGCTCATGAGTTACCACCTCAATGGTCCAGCAGTAATTGGGGTATGGTAAATAGGTATTGTCAATATTGCTTACAGCATAGGCGTTAGCGGGGTCACAAATAATATCGAGATACGCTAAACCACCGGCCGAATGATTTTTTGTGGTAAGCAAATGTGCAACATTACCGCTAAATGTGGTACGTGTAGCCTGAAAATTATTGAGCAAATCAGTTGTGTTTGTAAATGGTATATACGGATCGGCAGAGGACCAAACGTAGATTTGTGAAATTTCTGTATTAACAACTTCAACATTGTACAATGCCTGAATCACATTAAACATGCCGGTAACATAGTTTGTCACATTTACTGCACCACCTTTATCTACAAACATTTGATACTCACATTCAAAATATACTTTGATACATTGATTGCTTAATAAATGACCGGGAGTGGGATTACCAGCGCGTTTTTTAGGCATTGCATCAACTCCACATTTAAAATCGCGAGCGTACAATACATTGCTATCCTTGTATAAAATATATATTGTTTTATTTACATTGGATTTATCGTTCCATAAACCTAAAACATAGTTTTCATTGTTATAAGAAAACACTGCCATGATTGAATTATCAAAAAGGCTAAAGCCGGCCAAAGATGGGCTAAAGCCGGCAACTGTTCCCTGATAATATAATCCGGGAGTATAATTTACTTTTTCATTTTTACCTGTGATAACAGAAAAATTATCTGTCAAAATTTTTGCATCATGAAGATCGAATTTCACATTTGTATTTTGAGAATATGGAATGGTAACGGAGAGTAAAGAAGGCTTTATTGTGTTGAGTCTTGACAGTTCTGTAAGATTTAATTCCAAAAATACGGCATCTCTGATGTCGTTTTTAACATCAACTTCAGAGGAATTTGGAAGAATCTGAAAAAGAGTGGTAGTTCGGCCGTAACCACCTTTTAGACAAGTTTCGGCCTGCCCATTTGTTACAAATAAAACAAAGGCGATCGCTATAAGTAGTTGTTTTTTCATACGCTGCTTTTTTTGAACTTCTTTACTTTACCAAATTTATAATTCCTCTGTAACTGTGTTTAATCTTTTTGACATCTTTGATATTGATTAGATAAACATAAGAATCTATCTGTGCCATTTCGCTGCCAGTATTTGCTTTACCATCCCATGGATCATTGTATTTTTTGGTTTCATAAATTTTATTTCCCCAACGATCGAAGATCATCATTTCATATTCTAACAGCCCAAACCCAATCCCTTGAAACGTTTCATTGATACCATCGCCATTGGGAGTAAATGTGTTGGGAATAAAAAGTGCCCAGTCTGGCTCAATAACAATAGTTTTATTTGTTGTATCATAACAACTGTATTGATTGGATACAATAAGCGTAATCTGATATCTACCAGTATCAGCATAGGAATGAGGTAAAGGAGCTTCAATAGATGAAGTTGTATTGTCACCGAAATTCCAGCTCCAGGCATTTTCTCCGGAAGATAAATTAGTGAATGTAATTATAGGATCAATAATAGAAGTAACATTTTTATCTACATTAATATCTGCAATTGGATTAGGGTTTACAGTGATATAACTGTTTTTTGCAAGTATAGAAACACAACCACTATCAGAGGTTACGGTTAAGCTAACTTCAAAAGTTGAAGGTGTAAAAACAGAATTATTAATGAAACAATGGTTTGAAGCTTGTGCAGAAGTAGTACCATCGCCAAAGTTCCATAACAATGAAGCATTGGAGCCGGTGGCGATAGTCGATGAGTTCTGAAAATTAACACATAGTGGATTACAACCAACAGTATCAGGAGTACTAAAAACCACAACAGGGTTAGGGTTAATGGTAATTGCTTTGCTGATAGAATCTCTACAACCGAAATTAGAAACCACCAATAGCTGAACAGTATACGTTCCTATTGCAGCATAAAGATGTAATGTATTTTGATTATTGTTTAGCGGAGTGGCATCACCAAAATTCCATGACCAGAATTGTAAAACATCAGGAGCAGCAATGGTTGACAAATCGTTAAAAGGAACAATACTTCCCTTACAAACATTCTCAGTTGAAAAGAGCGCATTCGGAACAGGGTGTACCACCACGTTTTTTATCATCGTATCTTTACAACCATTGCTATTGGTAACAATTAATGAAACGGGGTATGTGCCAGTATTTGCATACAGGTGAGTTGGATTTTGAAGAGGGCTCAAAGGGCTGCTGTCACCAAAGTTCCATGACCAAGTAGTAAGGATTCCTACAGCAGTAGAAGAGCTCTCTGTAAATGGCATTGTAAAACCATCACACGCTTTAGTATCCCCGAAAGTAGCTATAGGATTGGCGTTGGTAGCGATCAATGTGACGATGGTATCAAAACTACATCCTAAACTGGAAACAATGTGGCAACTGTAGCTTCCGCTGGTAAGGCCGGTGGCCTTGATGGTACTATCGTTTAACTGTGTGCTGGTAACTGTAGGAGTAAAGTTATAACTAACCACTGTTTGATTGTGAAGTAATGTAATTTTAATTTGACCATCGCTGCCCAGATCACATAATGGATTTGTTTTTTGAACAGTAAACGAATGGCTATCGTTTGAAATTTTTATTGTATCGGTACTGAATGAAGGGTTACATGCACCAGAGCGAACAGTAACAATATGATTTCCGAGTAACAAATTTGTTCTTATTGAATCGGTACTACCATCGTCCCAGAAAAATGAAAAGGGAGCAGTTCCTGTGGTAGGCCTTACTTTCACGGTATTGATTTCGGGATTGCAAGGATCGCTTGTCATTAAAATAAGGTTAGCACCGCACGATTCACGACCAAATGGAATAGGAGTTAAAAAACCGCTTCCGGAAGCAACAATATCAGAATTGATCGCATATGCTATATCATATACTGCTGCAGTTGTTGCATGAAATTCTTTTTGAACCAAATTAAAATCGAAACGATGAACACCATCAGAAGCCCCAACAAATATATTGTTGCATTTATCAGCCAATATTCCACTTCCCAAATTTTGTTGTCCACCCGGAATAGTAGCACTGCTAATCAGAAGATGAGTGTTTCTGTCCCACTTTTTTACTACAGCGCCATCAGAAGTGAATAAAAATGTAGTGCCACCCAAAGCCATAAAATTATACCCGTTGGTAAACATTGCCGGGTAATAGCTGGGGGTGCCTCCAATCCCTACTTCTGAAATGTTATATCCATCCTGAATGTTGGCAACAAAATTATTTCCATTATCAGTAAATGTGATGATGTTTGGATTTGAATGTTTTAAATAAGCCTGACCAAGATCATCAACACAAAGACCGGCAACATCACTTTGTGATTGATTAAAAACAGATTTTGCATTTACTAAAGCACCTGTTACTACATCAATTTCGGCAATATTGAGTGTAGGGCTGGTTGTGCCACCACCGGCAACAATTAATCTATTGGTAATGCAATTAAGTGCTAGTCGCCAGTGTTCACGAAAACTCGGATCGGAGGTGCTTTGCCAAACAGAGGCTGATGTTGGAGAGAATTTAGAAGTATGAGCACCACCACCAACAAAACCTTCGGATAAATAAAAATTACCATTCCCTTCAACAAGCATATCGCCATAGTAGGCTTCATCTATACCACTACTGGCCAAGGACCAAAGTGCAGCACCTCCGCTATTAGCGTACTTTTCAACTATAAAGTTGCCGCTGTTACCACCATAAATGTAGATGTTGCCACTGTTATCAGTTCCGTTATCATACGCTTCGGAGGGAGTAAAACCAGGAACAACTGTCCATGGATCAATTATTATTTCCTGATCATTTAAATAAGGTGATACATTAAATGAAATAATATTATTTGTGATATTAAATGATGAATTTATTTGTGCTTCTGCTGAAGCTCCTGATGAGGCGCTGGTTTCCTGAGTGCTCGCATAAAAAGTAACAGGGGCATGATCTATAATATCCCCTTTAATTGTTTTTATATGTACCTCGCCACCAGCGCCTCTCGAGATAGAGAAAGGTGTGTGGTCGGTTAGATTTACATATTGCATTTGCACCTTAGTAATATCAGCACCCGGATGGACCAGCAGGTTATATTCAATGCCATTATCGGGATGAAAAACATATTCAACATCAATGTTCGGATATAGATCTTTGTAAATCAACTTTGAAAATCCACCACATATGATGGTTTGGTTGTTCTCGCCTTGGCCAATACCACAGGAAGAAGGGACATTTTTTACCACATACGAATAATAGGTGCTTTGTTTATCTTCAACAACGATTTTCGCATCAGGGTTTGCATTTAGCCATTTTACATTAATATATTGAGTTTCGGTTTTAAATGAATGTTCTCTTGCTTCACGTTTTTGTTCACTTTCAAAAAAATTAAGAATTGTTCCTTTTGATTTGATCTTTTTTTTAAAGCGATAACAAATCTCGTTTGGATAAAAGAACAGTTGATAACCATTATCAATACAATAGTTGAAGGATTTTTTATCCGCAGGAAGGTTGTTATCAAATTGTCCTTTATTCTCTATAAAGGCTTTGCGTTGAAAAGGTTTAACAGACCAAGTTGTATTTGTAGTCGATTTTTTATTGTTGATCTGAGAAAACACCTCAGCGGCTGAAAGCAACCCTATGCAGGAAAAAACAAAAATGATTTTTATATATTTGGAGAATATTTTCATCCTTTGAGAATTACTCTGAGGATGATAAATATACTAAAAAGGTTGTATTAATCAGTTGGCAAAGAAGAAAAAGTTGGCAATAAGCAGTTGGCAGTTGGCAAGGAAGAAAAAAAGTTGGCAAATAACTTAACCCTTTATTGCCTGAGAAACGAGTGCTATCGCACCAAAGTAACAATCCCTTTATAGCTGTGTGGCCGGTCTTTGCTATCGACAAGTTTAATAGAATAAACATAGGTATCGGTTTGTGCCGGTTCGCTACTGTCATTGACCTTACCATCCCATGGAGTATTGATATCATTGGAAGTAAAAATTGAATTGCCCCAACGGTCAAAAATTTTCATTTGGTATTCGGTGATAAAAATACCTTTACCATTGAAGGTATCGTTCACTCCATCTCCATCAGGAGAAAATGCATTTGGAATATAAAATACAAAATCCGGTTCTATTGTTACAATACGAGAGACGGTGTCCAAACAACCATGATTGGAAGTAACAATCAGCATGATAGTATATGAACCTACCTCTTTGTATGTATGAGAGGATGGTTGTTGCAAAGAAGATGTTAAGCTATCCCCGAAATTCCAGTTCCACGAAATAGCCCCTGTAGATAAATTAGTGGCCAGCACAACAGGATCAGTAATGGATGTAGTTTGAGGTTGAACTGTAAAACTTGCATTTGGGTGTGGATACACCGTGATGTAATTATTTTTAGTAATTGTTTTAACACAACCACTATCAGAGGTTACCGTTAAGGAAACATTAAAATATGCGCTTGAATCAACAGAGGAATTCGCATAACAATGTTCAAAATTTTGTTGATTTTTAACTGCACTTCCATCCCCAATACTCCATGCCCAGCTAAAAATAGTACCTCCGAAAACTGTTGA
>JAHEYA010000003.1:0-9617 GCA_023251855.1 Bacteroidota bacterium | reverse complement strand
AGATACAAAGCGGTGCACAACCGATAGTATCGGTTACACTAAATTTAACTACTGGTGCCGGATTAACAAAAACTGTTTTGTTAATGGAATCCTTGCAACCAAAACTAGAAATTGCTAAGAGCTGAACTTGATAAGACCCAACAGCAGTATACAGGTGAGAGATGGTTTGCGTATTGGCAATAGTGCTATTGTCGCCAAAGTTCCAAAAGAAAGATTGTATTGAATCCGTATTTGGGATAGTAGAAGAATTTATAAATTGAATCGCATTTCCATCACATACATTGGTTGCTGAATACAGTGCAGTAGGGAGAGGATGAACCGTTACATTTTGTGAGAGTGTATCAAAACAGCCAAAAGCAGAATGGGTAATAAGAGAAACGGGATATGTACCTGCAGTAGTATAGGTATAAACGGGGCTCTGCAAGGTAGCAGCCGGGCTTCCATCACCGAAATTCCACGACCAGCCATAAACAGTTGGTACAGCACCCGGAACAAAAGAAGAGTCGATAAAATTAATTGATTGATGTAAGCATACATTTGCAAAGGTAAAATTGGTAACAGGTGCCGGGTATACATTTACAGAGTCGACAGAAACATTACTCACACAATTATGCGAAACAATTTTAAATGAAACTACATGATAACCTGAATTAGAAAAATTAATTGCTGTTGGGTTTTGTACGTGAGATGAATCGGGTGTTGCAGTTGCTCCAAACGACCAGATAAAATTAGGATTTGGAAGAAAAGTACCACCACCGTAAAAATTAAAAGAGTTGTTGTTAAAACATTGTCCGGGAGGAGAAACAAAGCTTGCAACAGGAATAGGGAAAACAGTTACTGGAACAAAATCTGTTGAAGAGCAACCATTCTCCGATACAGTAATTGTATATGGTACAGTATCAATAATGGCTGTGGTGTTAGTTAAATGAACTGTTGGATTTGAAATTGTTGAACTGCTTAAACCGGTTGTTGGCGACCACAAATAGCTGTAACCTAGTGTTGATGCAACTCCCAATGCAGCGCTATCACCTGAACAAAAGCTAACGGCCGGACCGGAGTTAGCAACCGGAACAGTTTTAACAATAACGGTTGCCGTTGAGGTATCAGATACACAGCCATCGGCAGAGGTAACCGAAAGAGTAACCGTTTTTGTTCCAGCATTTAACCAGTGAGTTATATGAGGGCCCTGACCAGTACCGGGTGCAGCAGCTCCCCCATCAAAATTCCAAACAAAAGTAGCACCGGGAGTAGCGTTGCCGGTATATACAATAGAAGAATCTGTAGCAGCACAAATTGAAAACGGAGCAATGAAGGCAGAGGATGGTATCTGATAAATGCTATGCTGTTCAGGTCCAATAGTAATCAACTCGCAAGTAAATGTATTCACTGTAGAACTACCATTCTGGGCATCATCGGCACTACATTGGCCGCCACTACCAGGAGCTCCTTTTGTAACATCGGTTGTTCCGGTATAATTGTTGGCAGAGCAATAAAATAATTTTATTCTTCCTCCACCACCTCCACCACCGCCTTCTTTTGCATTGCTTGCTTGTCCGTTTCCGCCCTTTGCGTTAAGGGTACCTGCACCATTGATCTCATTTGCATAAACAAGAATACCTCCACCGGAACCACCACCTGCGGCTTCTTCAGAGCAACTGCCACCGGTAGTATATCCATTAACGGTTATATTTCCTGTAATAATTGCTATAGTAGCTTCTAATTTAACAGCTCCACCGCCACCATCAGCAGGGTTACAATCAGAACCACCGCCACCAGAGCCCATATCAAGATCCAAACCATTGGCCGTACCACTTGCAGCACCACTATTGCCACCGGGGCATTTGCCTGACCCTCCGGCACCTCCATATCCACCACCACCACCACCATCGCTACCACCACCATTACCTCCAGGACCAGGCCCTGCAGCAGGGCCATATCCAGCATAATTACCATCAATATTACCGGCAACAGTAATTTTACGGGCTTTTAAAGATAAAATTTGTCCGGCTCCTACAGTTACTGTTGCTCCTGCCTGAATATCAATAATATCGTGATTTTGAACTCCTGACAGGGTAACCGGTCCGGTTACGGTAAGAATATCCGAGAATACACAACTTAAATTACTGGTTGCAGGAGCACCAGCATTTCCATAGAACATAAAAAAAGTTTTGATTGTATTAGCCGGAATAGAAGGAACCACCACCCATATTTTGGTAGAAGTTGTATTGATACCGCTTTCGATGACATAACAAAGTGGGGTGCTACAATCACCATCAATGAAACGAATATCGTTTCCGGCAACATTCATTTTTCCTTGTGAGATAGGAGTTTGAGTATCTATTGTAAGCAGCTCCTGATAGTTAGTATAGGAGGTTGAATTTGCAGAATTATCAATTATAACTTCTTTTTCATATTGCCAACCGGTAAGCGTGCAGGTGGAGCATTGTGAATAAACACTGTTTGCAGATATCAGTGAAAGGCATACGAGGAAGCACTTTGCTTGATTGTAAATTTTCTTCATTATTAAATATTACGCATTAAACCAGAAAACCTATACTGTAAAACTGCTAATTTAGATTTACATAGACAAATAAACTATAAAAAGGTTGCATTAGGCAGTTGGCAAGGAAGAAAAAGTTGGCAAAAAACTTAACCTCTTATTGCCTAAGAAGCGAGTGCTATCTCAGCAATGTAACAATCCCTTTGTAGCTGTGTTTTCGTTTATTAAGATCGATAATCTGAATTGAATAAACATATACATCACGTTGTGCAATCTCAGTCCCGTGGTTTGCTTTACCATCCCATTGTTTTTTGAGATCATCGGTGAAAAAAATTAAATTTCCCCAACGATCATAAATGCTCATTTCATACTCTTTTATGAAAACGCCTTTACCGGAAAAACCATCGTTTATACCATCATCATTGGGGCTGAATGAATTGGGTATATAAAATAAAAAATCGGGTTCAACATAAATGTTTTGGTAAGCAGTATCAAAACAATTGTATATAGTGGATGTAATCAATGTAATGACATAAGAGCCCGTATCCTTATACGTATGTTGCAGTGGGTTGTGCAATGACGTTGTATCATGATCACCAAAATTCCAATACCAAAAATTTGCTCCGGTTGATAAATCAGTGATTGAAACAACGGGGTCGGTGAACGTTGCTGTTTGTGGCTGAACGCTGAAATTCGCATTTGGGTTAGGGTACACAGTAATAAAATTATTTACAGATTTTGTAGTGCTACAGCCACTATCAGAAGTAACAGTTAAAGTCAACGAATAACGAATTGGCGCGAATAACGAATTGTTGTTATAACAATGAACCGGATTTATTGAATTGCTTGTTGGTCCACCATCGCCAAAACTCCACATCCAGGTAGCATTTACACCTGTTGCAATAGAAGAAGTATCGGTAAAATGAACACACCAAAGTTCACATCCAACAGTATCGGGTGTTTTAAAATTAACTACCGGATTGGGATGAACAATGGTAGTTTTTGTAATAGAATCTTTACATCCGAATTTTGAAACAATCAGTAACTGAACAGGGTAGCTGCCATTTGCAGCATACAAATGAGAGGTGTTTTGATTTGTGTTTAATGGATTTGCATCGCCAAAATTCCATGTCCAGGTTTGTATGGTATCCGTTGCAAGGATACTGGACAGATCATTGAATTGAATGGTAGTTCCATCACATACATTTACTCTGCTGAATTGAGCCACAGGCAAAGGATGTACTACTACGGTTTTTGAAATTGTATCCTTACAACCATTATTAGTAGTAGCTATTAAAGTAACTGTGTATGTGCCCGGATTTGCATATATATGAGCCGGATTTTGAATTGTAATCAATGGAGAAGTATCACCAAAATTCCACAACCAGCCGGTAACACTGCCATTTGAAACAGTTGATGAGTCATGAAAATTCATTGGTTGATTTAAACATACATTTACAAAACTAAATTTAGCAACGGGCATTGGATATACTGTGAGTGTTGATTTTAGTGTATCCGGGCAACCGAGGTTAGAGGAATGAGTAATCAATGTAATTTGATAATTTCCAGGAGTAGCGTATAATACCCCTAACAGGGTTTGAAACCCTGTCAGGGTAGTGGCCGGAGAGCCATCACCAAAATTCCATACCCAGCTTGAAATACTACCCATAACAGGGTTAAGGGATGTATTTGTAAATATAGCAGAATCAAATAGACAAGTGTTGGCCACTGTAAATGCTGATGTTGGGGGATCAAAAACATTTACAGGATTTGTTACAGCATTGGAACAACCATCGGCAGTTGTTGCTACCAGCGTAACATTAAATGTACCTGCTGTTGTATAATAATGCACAGGAGTTACTAAATTACTTGTAGCACTACCATCGCCAAAGTTCCATAAATAAGAAGCAATTGCCGCAGGCGAGTTTACTGTTGTATTATTTGCAAAATGCATGGTATCTCTGAAACATACATCATTATGAGTAAAGCCCACTACCGGATTATTAAAAACAGTAATTTGATGAGTGTTAGTATCAGCACATGAATGACTGCTGTTGGTTATCAGAGTAACATTAAAATTTCCGGGATGTGTAAAGGTGTGAGATGTGGTGCTTCCTGTTGAGCTGGTTGTATCTCCAAAATCCCAATCCCAATTGGAGATAACACCGGGAACACCAATGGTAGAAGTACTATTAAAGGGAACAGCAGTTGCGTTACATTGATTTGTAAAAGTGAAATCGGCAATAGGTTTAGGAAATACCGTTACACTTTTTGTGATAGAATCTTTACAACCATCGGTAGTTTTAACAGCTAATTGAACACTGTATGTTCCACTGCTGGCGTAAGTGTGAGAGAGTGTTGGCTGAGCAGAAGTGCTTCCGTCACCAAATTTCCAAGACCAAGAATTAACACTTCCGCTATTTACGTAGGAAGAATCAGTTAACAGATTAGCTGCAGGAGAGCACACATCATTAAACGTAAATGCAGCATGGGTAGTAACAAGCGGAACTACAATGGAGATAGAGTCCGTATTAGGTATCGGACATTTGTTATCACTGTAAACACACTTGTAAGTGCCGGGTGTTAGATTACCGATGCTATCTGTTATTTGAGCTAATACGGTTCCATTATTTGACCATGTATAGGTATAATCAGGAACGCCACCTGTTAAATTCAGTTTAATAAAACCATTAGGAAGTCCGCCACAAGAGGGTTGTATAAGTGGTGCAGTTTGAAAAACGCAAGGAGGAATAACAAAAGAAAGTTCAGTAACATGTCCGGGACCACAAACGCTGATTGTTTGGCTGAAGGTATTAAAAGCTAAATCGTAAACTGCACCAGTTGTAGCTTGAAATGAAATTTGATTAAAATTTATATCATACATGTAAACACCGGTGGAAGAGCCAACAAATATTTTTCCACAACTGGTAATATAGATGCCACCATTGTGTTTATTAATACCTCCCGGAACAGTAACCTGCTGAACAATTGCTCCAGTTGTTTTATTCACTTTAAATAAAGTTGCGCCATCAAATATGTATAGGTTCTTTCCTAAAATGGTCATGCCATTATAACCCTGAGAAAAGAAACCATCACCAACATAACCGGTACCATAGCCCCAGCTACCAACAGCAGGATATGTTGCTGCGATGGTGTTTGCGGGAGTCCATTTATAAATTACGGTGCCTCCACCATTTTCAGAAACAACACAATACACATCACTGTTATAATCGATAACACCACAGTGAGGATCCTGGCAGCATGCGCCACTTTGAGTATAACCGGTAAGTGAGCCATTGGTGGTATTTATTTTTGCAAAGCCTGTAGAGCTATGTCGATAACCCGTTAGTGACAGCACCTGATGGTTGCATTCATTTAAAACAAAGCGCCAGCACTCAGTAATTCCATAGCTGTTCCACAAAAAATTACCGGCAGAGTCAACAGCAGTAGCATCTCCGGAAGGTTGGCCACCTGACATTGTATTGAAAAAACAATAGCCACGAGAATCGGTAAGCATATCACCATAGTAGGTTGCAGTTACCACGTTGGTAGATGAAATTAAAACACCAGTTGGAGAATATTTTTCTAAAACGTAATGAGGGCTTGTTATATAACTGTTACCATATTGATCAACACCATTGTCGACAGGGTTTTGTGGCATTGTAGGGGTTGATACCCAGGGGTCGATAACAATAATTGAGGGTTGAGAGTTATTAGTTATGAGTTGATTTAGTTTAAATGAAACAGTATTGTTTTTTAATTCGAATGTTGATTCAATATTCCCGCCTTCTTTGTAAAACGAAGCGGGTGCATGATCAATTATATCTCCTTCAATTGTTTTTATAACAATATTTCCATCTTTTAATTTTATGTTTTTTGCTCCTTCATAGTATTGTTGTATCTGGCTGATATCAGCACCAGCATTAATGTATACGTTGTACTTGAATCCTTCTTTTTCATTAAAAAAATATTCTATATCAATACCATTATATAAATTTTTTATTTTTATTTTGCTGTAACCCCTGCAGTGAGCGGTGTAGCTCTTAGGCACACCTTCTCTAATCACATAACCGTAATCGGTTTTTTGTTCATCAACAACTTCAATAGTAGCATTTGGATTGGCGTTGAGCCATTTCATAGAAACAAATTGTTTTTCTGTTTTTTGCAATTTAGCTTCTCGTTTACGTTCTTCTTCAACATCATTTTCTTCCTCAAAATTTTCTTTTTTCAATCCTGATTTGCTAAAATAAAAAAGCACTTCGTTGTTGTAGAAAAACACTTTAGAGCCATTATCAATGCAGTAGCTGAAATTAGTTTTTGTTGGTGGTAAATCTGCAGCGTATTGACCTTTGTTTTCAATAAAAACTTTACGTTCAAAAGGTTTTTTAGTCCACGATTTAGTTTTCACCTGAGCGAAAATTCCTACCCCACTGCGTTCTCCTTTGCTGAAGCTTTGGAGCACAAGCGGAATGAAAGGGGTAAAAAACAAAATAAATATGAGAGTATGTTTTTTCATTATCTTATTATGACCTTTTCCCTCTAACTTAAAAAGGAGAATGTGAGAAATTGTCCTGATATAAATTTGAGTTTTCAAATTGTTCTACCTTACCAGAGTAACCAACCCTTTATAGGTATAGCTTAGTTTATTAATCCCTGTTACATTAATTAAATAAACATATTCGTCTCGTTGAGCAATTTCAGAACCGTGATTGGCGGTACCATCCCAGGGTTTATTAATATCATCCGTAAAGAAAATTAAATTTCCCCAGCGGTCAAATATAGACATTTCATATTTTTTTATAAAAATACCTTTTCCGGAAAAACTATCGTTTATGCCATCATCATTGGGAGTAAAGGCATTGGGGATATAAAATAAAAAGCTGGGTTCGATATACACCGTTTGATAGGCAGTATCCTTACAATTGTATAAAGTAGAGGTTAACAATGTAATAACGTATTTACCAGTATCCCCGTATGTATGCGGTGTTGGATAATATTTGGATGAGGTATCAGTTGCGGTTGCTCCAAAATTCCAGTTCCAAAAATTTGCTCCGATTGATAAATTTGTAATTGTTGTAATGGGATCTATTATAGAGGCTGTATCAGGATTTACTGTAAAAGCTGCACTGGGTTTGGGATACACCGTGATGTAATTATTTTTGGATTTTGTTGTTACACATCCGCTATCAGAAGTTACTGTTAAAGTCAACGAATAACGAATTGGCGCGAATAACGAATTGTTGTTATAACAATGAACCGGATTTATTAAATTGCTTGTTGGACCGCCATCGCCAAAGTTCCACAACCAAGCTACATTTGTTCCTATTACAATAGAAGAGGTATCTCTAAAATTAACACACCAAGGTTCACAACCGGCAGTATCAGGAGTTGTAAATTGCACAACAGGATTAGGATGGATGATACTTGCTTTTATAATGGAATCGCGACATCCGAAAGTAGAAATAGCAAACAGTTGAACAGCATAAGAACCGATACTCACAAATGAATGAGAAGAGTTTTGAGTATTTGCAGAGTTGCCATCACTAAAGTTCCATGTCCAAGTTTGGAGAGTATCGGTAGTAGTAATGGTTGATAGATCAGTAAACTGAACGGCTGTTCCAAGACATACATTGGTGCGACTGAATTGAGCTACCGGCAAGGGGTGTACGACAACACTTTTCGAGATGGTATCTTTACAACCATGATTGGTGGTAGCAATTAAAGTGGTTGTGTAGATGCCCGGAGAAGAATATATATGCCCAGGATTTTGGACAATACCAAACGGAGTGACTTCACCAAAATCCCACAACCAGCCGGTAATGCTATCATTTGCAACAGTTGAAGAATCATGAAAACTCATTGATTGATTTAAACAAACATCTGTAACGCTATATTTAGCAGTAGGCATAGGATATACTGTGAGAGTAGATTGTAGCGTATCGGGGCAACCTAGGTTGGAAGAATGAGTAATTAATGTAATTTGATAATTTCCAGGAGTAGCGTATAATACCCCTAACAGGGTTTGAAACCCTGTCAGGGTAGTGGCCGGAGAGCCATCACCAAAATTCCATGACCAACTAGCAGTGCTTCCCATAGTGGGGTTAACAGAGGTATTTGTAAATATAGCAGAATCAAATAGACAAGTGTTGGCAACAGTAAATGCTGCTATTGGAGGGTCAAAAACACTTACCGGAATATTGGCTACATCAGAGCATCCATCAGCAGTTGTGGCTACCAGAGTAACATTAAATATTCCGGAAGTGGTGTAAATGTGAACCGGTGTTTGCAAGGTACTTGTTGCGCTACCATCGCCAAACACCCATAAATAAGAGGCTATTGAAGTGGATGGGTCAACGGTTGAAGAATTTAAATAATGCATGGTGTCTCTTAAGCAGATGTTGTTATAGGTGAAATTAGCAACAGGATTATAATAAACCTGAACAGGCTTAGTGACAGTATCAGCACAACCGAAACTATTGGTTACAATTAACTTAACATTATAATTCCCTGCATTGGTGTAGGTGTGAGAAGGGCTAGGGGTAAAGCTGACAGGGCTTCCATCATTAAAATTCCAAATCCAGGTACTGATTGTTCCTGCCGGAGTAGTTGCACTGTGCGTAAACTGTGTTACACTGGAATTACATACAGTTGTGTTGGTAAAATTAGACAAGGGGTCTGGATTTCTTGTAATTATAAAACTGATTGTATCAGAACAAGTGTCAGCATCCACAACAGTGGCAATATAAGTGCCGGCTGAAAGGCCGGTAACTGTTTGAGTGTATTGAGCAGGAGTAGTATTCCAGGAATACAAATACGGAATTTTTCCACCCGTTGCATTTACAGTTGCAGAGCCATTGAAGCTGTTCTGGCAACTTTCATTATTTATGGTTCCATGCGAAAGTGCCAATGGAAGTGTAGAAAGAACAGTAACGCTATCTACTTTTGATTGGCAAAAAACATCATTAACGGTGTATCTATATGTACCAGCTGTTAAGCCGGTGATGGTTGAAGTTGTTTGGCTACCAGAAGCCCAAAGGTAACTATATGGCAATGTACCCCCGGTTGCAAAAACACTTGCTGAGCCCGGTTTACAGCACACATTGGTAGAAGTATCGGT
>JAHEYA010000051.1:8691-9874 GCA_023251855.1 Bacteroidota bacterium | reverse complement strand
CTCTCTCTCTCTCTCTCTCTCTCTCTCTCTCTCTCTACAACCACAGCAGTTTTAGAACCTGCATCGGCTTTGTTGAAACAGCCGGGCGCGGGAACCAGTTGATAAAAAAGAATTATAGAAGCGGAAATCATATAACAAATCTATAACAATAAATTACAAATCCAAGTGTATTTGAGGAAAGTTTTTGCCGCAGATGTTCAAGCAAACTAATAAAGGTTGGTTGATATTTTTTTAATAGGGAGGAAATAAATCCTGTCAATTTTGTTTAAGTAATGTTTCAGTAAAAAATAGCCCCCTTCGAAACTATTGAAAAAACAGCATGTTTAGGTTTTAATTCTTTCCACTCGGGTAAATCGAAAAAGTAAGAGCTAAATTCAAAAGCCAAATTCAAAAGAAAAAATTAATTTCTTTTGAATTTTTTAACTTAGAACTAGGAACTTAGAACTAGGAACTTAGAACTAGGAACTTAGAACTAGGAACTTAGAACTAGGAACTTAGAACTAGGAACTTAGAACTAGGAACTTAGAACTAGGAACTTAGAACTCCTAGTAATAAACCATTCTTCTTACTTCTGATATATACTTTGAAAATCGGATCACCTGGCGGGTATAACCATACTCATTATCGTACCATACATACAGAACAATATTTTTCTTATCAGGTCCTACAATCGTTGCCTGGCTATCAAAAACAGATGGACATGAATTCCCGATAACATCCGTTGAAACAAATTCATTGGAGTTGATATACATGATCTGATCTACCAAAGTGCCTGTTAAAGAAGCATTTTTGAGTACTTCATTCACATCGTCTTTAGTAACTTCTTTGTCAACTGTCATGCTGAGTATTGCTAACGAAACGTTGGGAGTCGGTACACGTACTGAGTTTGCAGTGAATTTACCGGAAAGTTCCGGCAATACTTTTTTTAATGCACTTTCTGCACCAGTTTCTGTAATTACCATATTCAGTGCAGCTGAACGTCCTCTACGGTATTTTTTGTGATAATTATCAAGTAAGTTCTGATCGTTGGTGTAGGAGTGAACTGTTTCAATATGACCTCTGGCAATACCTAAATTAGAATTAATAACTTGTAAAATCGGCATGATGGCGTTAGTAGTACAGGATGCTGCTGAAAAAATAGTATCTTTTTTAACATCCAGTGTTTCATGGTTTACACCATATA
>JAHEYA010000051.1:0-8681 GCA_023251855.1 Bacteroidota bacterium | reverse complement strand
ACCTGTATTATCAATCAAGAGCGCATCATTAATTCCATAAGCAGTATAATCTACATCTTCCGGATTTTTTGCATCAATCATATAAACACGATGTCCATTGATGATCAATGCTTTTTGATTAAAATCTTCAACAATAGTTCCGGGGAAAGAACCATGAACAGAGTCAGTACGTAATAAATCGGCACGCTTTGTAATTTCTTCATCACTGTTTCCGCGTGTTACAATTGCTTTTAAACGTAGTTGTTCTCCTTTGCCCGACTGTGCAATAAGCTCTCTGGCTGCCAAACGGCCAATCCTACCGAAACCGTACAATACCACATCTTTTGGAACAACAGTATGTTTAAGCCCTATCAAATCAGTTAATTTGGTAACAATAAAATCAGTTGCTGATTTATGCAAGGCCTTTTCTTCATACCAGTCAAACACTAATTTGCCAATATCGATACGGGAAGGGCAAATATCCAAATTACGAAGTTCAGCAGCCAGTAATACCGTATCTCTAACATTAATCGGTTTTTTAACAATATCTTTTGAATAATAAAGGTGCAATTTCATTATTTCACTCGCACTTCTATCCACCATTTGATTTCTGAAAAGAAGTAATTCAACTGATTTATCAAACCAAAGTTTGCCAACAATTTCCATCAGGTCGATGGCTGCTTTCTCTTGCTCTATCCAATCATTCAGCTCCACTTCATAAGTGTCTATAAATTTCTTTTTTGTAGGGTTTAAAGTTTCTGATGCCATTGTTTTAAAAGGTTTAAAATTAAAAATCAAAAGTTTTAAAGTCAAAAGTCAAAAGAAGGCTCTTTTTTTCTTTTGACTTTTGACTTTTCGCTCTTTAAGCTTTTTTTATTATCCTAAGTAACTTTTCAATAATTTGCTACGGGAGTTATGACGTAATCTTCGAATTGCTTTTTCCTTTATCTGACGAACACGTTCACGGGTCAGATCGAATTTAGCACCTATTTCTTCTAATGTCAAACCATGATTGATCCCGATCCCAAAAAATAATTTTACAACATCACGTTCTCTGTCAGTTAATGTAGAAAGGGAACGTTCAATTTCGCGCTGTAATGATTCATTCATCAATTCATTATCAGCACGTGGAGAATCGTGGTTTATCAATACATCCAGCAAGCTGTTCTCTTCGCCATTTACAAATGGAGCATCCATTGATACATGACGGCCGGAAACACGCATCGTATCAGCAACTTTATCCTGAGGAACTTCTAATACAAGCGATAACTCTTCTGCACTAGGCTCACGCTCAAACTGTTGTTCAAGTTTAGAGAATGCTTTATTGATTTTATTTAGGGAACCTACCTGATTTAAAGGTAAACGTACAATACGTGATTGTTCTGCCAATGCTTGCAATATAGACTGGCGAATCCACCAAACTGCATAGGAAATAAATTTAAATCCGCGGGTCTCGTCAAAACGTTTTGCCGCTTTGATCAAACCTAAATTTCCTTCATTAATAAGATCAGGAAGGCTCAACCCCTGATTTTGATATTGTTTTGCCACAGAAACAACGAAACGTAAATTTGCTTTGGTCAATTTCTCTAAAGCAATCTGGTCCCCATCTCTTATTTTTTTGGCTAATATTACTTCTTCATCGGCTGTGATCAACTCCTCGCGACCAATTTCCTGAAGGTATTTATCAAGAGAAGCACTTTCGCGGTTGGTAATCGATTTGGTTATTTTTAGCTGTCTCATATGAATTCAGATATTAAATAAGGTGTTAAAATAGTTTGCGAAGATAGGTCAACTATATCTTAGATGCAATTTTATTTATTAAGATTTAAGTAACAATTTTGTTAATGAAATAGTGAATAGGTCAATAGTTTCCAAATCCGAAGTCATATCCTCTTTGTTGCCGTTTGTTTCTGCTTTTTAGAAGATTGCTTATTTTTTTTTCGTTTCCTGATTTATTACATTCCGAAACCATAATATGCCCTCATTCCATTCGGATAAATGCCCTCAATTAGCACTCCTCCCTTTTTATTTTCAAGAACAGTCCTGATATCTTCTATGGTAACAATCTTCTTTTTATCAACATAAATTATTATAAAACCTTCTTTTATTCCGGCACTCAATAATTTCCCTGCATTTAATTTGCTGATACGAAGTCCGTTTTGAATACTTAATTTTTTCATTTCTGAACTATTTAAAGGCTCAAAAAGAGCCCCCAGAGAGGAAACTGTTTCAACTGCTGTTTTTTCTACCACATCAATTGTTCCGTTCTTGTTCTTAAGAAGCAGATCCACTATCTCCTCCTCATTATTACGTTTTATTGTCACTTTAATTTTATCTCCCGGGCGGTAACGACTCACTTGCTCCTGCAATTCAGGTACATTGTTTACAGATATATCAGCAATTTTTGTAATAACATCACCAGCTTTTATTCCGCCTTCCTCACCTGAACCACCTGCTGTGAGGCCACTAACGTATATACCTTTTATTTCAGAAATGTTTTTTTCTTTAGCAAGTTTGGAATCCAGATCGCGAATATTGATTCCAATGAATGCACGTTGTACCTCGCCAAATTCCAGTAGATCAGAAATTATTTTACGGGCAATATTAACCGGAATCGCAAATGAATAACCTGTGTAGGAGCCTGTATTGGATGCTATTGCGGAGTTAATACCAATTAATTCACCTTGTGTATTAACAAGCGCTCCACCACTATTGCCGGGGTTTACAGCAGCATCTGTTTGTAAATACGATTCGATAGGGTTAAGGCCTTTTGCAGGATTATTCTCAATGATATTTATATTACGGGCTTTTGCGCTAATAATACCTGCTGTAACAGTGGAGGTTAGATTAAACGGATTTCCAACTGCTAATACCCATTGACCCACTTTTACATTATCGGAATTGCCATAAGCCATATTAGGCAGTCCACTTTCTTTTATCTTTAATAATGCGAGATCTGTAGTAGGATCCTTTCCGATCACTTCAGCAGTATAACTACGTTTGTCATTTAGTGTAACTTCGATTTTTGTAGCATTATCAATAACATGATTGTTGGTAACAATAAATCCATCTTCTGAAACAATTACACCAGAACCACTCCCTGTCGGAGCTTGTTGTTGTTGGGGTATACCTTGACCGAAAAACCCTCGAAACGGATCATAAATGATCTGATTTTGTTCCTGTACTGAG
The DNA here is from genome assembly GCA_023251855.1 of Bacteroidota bacterium. Taxonomy (GTDB): domain Bacteria; phylum Bacteroidota; class Bacteroidia; order 2-12-FULL-35-15; family 2-12-FULL-35-15; genus 2-12-FULL-35-15. The sequence continues at coordinate 5,513 of JAHEYA010000051.1, read as the reverse complement.
TAAGTTGTTTTTACGTTCACTACTGAATGTACCGACATTTCAGCAGCTGTAGTAAAATCCACATTTGAGGGTGGAGTTGCACCCGGCATATTTACATATTTTACAGGCGGTTGATACTCTATCTGAGACTTTACCTCTTTAACAGGATGTTGAATTAATTGATTAAGACCTAAGGCGGTAATACCACCTATGCTTGCAATTACGAAAGCGCTTACAATTTTTTTCATGAATTATTTTTTTAAAAAATTTAGTTTTCAGTTTTGTTTATTCTGTAATTCAGACCTAAAGTTACAACACAAAACTTATTTTTTTAGTATTGTTAATACTTATTTTAACATAAATTAACTTCCATTTGCTTAGGTTGATTAACTTTGCACTCAAATTGATTGAAGCAAAAATAATTCACCAAAGGTAATGAGTAGTTTTAAAGAAAAATCTCAAATTTTTATTATGGGCTTAATGGCTGGATTAATAATTGCCGGAGGTTTTTTTATTTTAAAATTAGATGATTATTTTAAAGAATTAAATTTTTATAAAACCGTTGCAAAAACATTCCATTCCGAGCCTAAAATTGATGCAACACCCTTAAAAGTTGTTGATACTGCTCCTGCTAAAGAGAAAAAATCCAAGGAGTACACTGTTAAAAATAGTGCTGTTTCTAATGAAGATTCAGTCGAAACAGTAACTTCTAAAACTGAAATTGCTATAGTTGGGGATACCATAAAGACCGATCAGTTAAAGGATACAGCAATAGTGAGCAATGTTCCTGCAGAAGAGATTGTGGTTAGAAAAGATGAATTGGTAGCCACCAAAACTATTGAAGTAATAAATTTGAACCCGCTAAGTCATGCAAATCATAAAGATTCATTGCTTCAAAAAGTGAGCGGTATCAAGGATGACAGAGCAAGTTCAAAACAATACTTTAATATCGAGATATGGCAATCTCCTTTGAATTATAAAGGTTATAAAATGACTAAATATAAAATTTCATTGTATGGGGTGCTTTCTGCCGATGCATTGAAGGTGTATGCTATTGATGATGATATTTATCTTAAAAATTCTTCCACTGTTTATAAACTCGAAAATTCCAGCGATTTTAGGGCTTATGAGCATATTACAGACGAAAACATAATTGCTAAACTTAAATAAATTCAAAAAGGTAAAATTCAGTAGCAAAAGTAAATTACAGATTTGAACTTTGAATTTTTTTAGCTTTTGAATTTAATTTTTAAACTTTTGACTTTAGATTTCTTCAAATATCACGGCACCGGTAACGATTTTATTATTATTGATAATCGTAATCTAAAATTTGATCGTGCTGATACTGCTCTGGTAGCAAAGCTTTGCAACAGACGGTTTGGTATTGGTGCTGATGGTTTGATGCTGTTACAATCACAAATTGGATTTGATTTTGAAATGGTGTATTATAACTCCGATGGCAATGAAAGTACCATGTGCGGTAATGGTGGCCGTTGTATCGTTGAATTTGCACGTACATTAAATTTAGTAAAAGACACTGCTCATTTTATTGCAATTGATGGAGAACATGAAGCTTTTATAAAAAATGATTTCATTTCACTTAAAATGAACGATGTAAATGAAGTGGAATTAAATTCAGATCATTCTTTTCTAAATACCGGATCTCCTCACTATGTTGCATTTGTAGAAGATATAGATAGTTACAATGTTTTTGAACAAGGTAAAAAAATACGTTACAATGATCGTTTTAAAACGGAAGGCACAAATGTGAATTTTGTTCAAAAAAAGCAAAATACCCTGTTTGTCAGAACGTATGAACGTGGAGTGGAAGATGAAACCTATTCCTGCGGAACAGGTGTAACAGCTGCTGCTTTGATCGCATCAATTAAAAATGTTGCAACTGCGAATGACTACTGTGATATCAAAACATTGGGTGGAAATTTAAAAGTAAGATTTACCAAACAAACCAATAATTCATTTAAATATATTTGGTTGGAAGGCCCTGCAGCATTTGTATTTAAAGGAGAAATAGTAGTTTGATGGGAAAATTATCTATCCAATATAAACTTTCTTTTGATAAACAATTCATTGAAAATGACTTGCTGAGAGGTGTTTATATTGCTGTGATCCATGCAACGCGCATTCCACCTCATATTGGTTTGATCATAGCCGGTAAATTTCATTCGCTTTCTGTTAAAGGACAGGATATTAATTATTCAGTTGCCGCATTTATCAAAAACTCAAATCAACGGAAAATACCGTCCTTATTCATAAAAATAGCACAACACAATACATTCAGTGAAGGATATTTAAAAGAACATTTCATTTCAACTATTCAGCAATTTCCAAAAGTGGATATTGGTGTGGCTACCTGCCTAAGTCCTGTTAAATTATTTTTTGAAGAGGTATACAACATACCCATGAAGGATATTAACTATTTGTTTGAGCTTCTTCCAAAGCTGCATTCAGAAGGATTGATAGAAAACGTTTCTTCATTATTTATTGATGAAACAAATTACCAATTGCCTACATATTCTAAAACTGAAATCAATGCAGGAATAGCTCAAGTAAGAAATGAGTATGGATTTAGTTCTTAATATTATTAACCGAATCGGTAAAAATAAAAATGAAACTACAAGGAAAAAATATCTTACTTCGTGCTGTAGAGCCTACTGATATTGATGTTTTATATCAATGGGAAAATGATACTGAAACTTGGAAAGTAAGCAATACTCAAACTCCTTTTTCTCATTTTGTGCTTGAACAGTACATTGCAGCCGCACATCAGGATATTTATTCAACAAAACAATTACGATTAATGATCTGTGATGCGGACAATAAAGCCATTGGAAGTATTGATTTGTTTGACTTCGACCCGAATAATTTGCATGCCGGAATAGGGATTTTAATTGCTGATAAAAGCGATAGAAGAAAAGGATATGCCTCAGAAGCATTGGAAATACTGACTGAATATTGTTTTCATTTTCTGAATTTACATCAGCTGTATTGCAATATTACAACGGATAATGAATCAAGTATTTTGTTGTTTCAAAAACAGGGGTTTCAAATTTCAGGCATTAAAAAGCAATGGATACGTGATGGTGAGAAGTTTAAAGACGAATTACTGTTGCAAAAAATGAGATAACGGAAATAATTTTAGTATGCAATTCTCTTTCCGAAAAATAATTTTATTCATTCTTTTTTCGACTGTTATTCTTACAATGATGTATTGCGGAAGCCCCTCACAGCAATCTTCCGGCTCGAAGCCGCAAATTTCTGACGTATATCTCAATCACTCCGATACTGCTCACTACGTGGGTATGAGCCAATGTAAATTATGTCATCAATCTATTTATGATTCTTTTATTCAAACCGGAATGGGTAAAAGTTTTGAACATGCCAGCAAACAAAAAAGTTCAGCTGAGTTTAGCAAACATACCGTCATCTATGATAAATACTCCGATTTTTATTATCAACCTTTTTGGGATAGAGATAGTATGAAAATTATGGAGTTTCGTTTGAAAGGTAAGGATACTACGTATAAACATATTGAAAAGGTTGATTATATTGTTGGTTCCGGACAACATACCAATTCTCATATCTCTAATACAAATGGTTATTTACATCAAATGCCAATGACTTTTTACACTCAAAAAGGAAAATGGGATCTTCCTCCCGGATTTGAAAATGGCAAAAACACTCGTTTTGCACGTAAGATTGGCTTGGAGTGCATGAGTTGCCATAATGCATTTCCTGATTTTGTGGAAGGTTCCGAAAATAAATTCAATTCACTTCCCGAAGGTATTAATTGTGAACGCTGTCATGGCCCTGGCAGTATACATGTGCAACAGCGGTCAACTGGAGTAAAAATAGATACATCAAAATACATTGATTATTCAATCGTTAATCCGGGTAAGTTGCCAATTGATTTGCAGTTTGATGTGTGTCAGCGCTGTCATTTGCAAGGAAATTCGGTATTAAAAGAGGGCAAATCTTTTTTTGATTTTAAGCCCGGAATGAAATTATCAGATTATATGACTGTGTTTTTACCGCGTTATAAAAATGCAGATGAACAATTCATTATGGCTTCTCATGCTGATAGATTAAAACAAAGTAAGTGTTTTATCAAATCTTTTGTTCCAAATGAATCAGCATCTTTGAAAGGGAATGATGGGGGAGGGCTGAGACCTTACAAAAATTCTTTAACATGTGTTACTTGCCATAACCCGCATATAAGTGTTAAAAGAACGGGTACTGAAGTATTTAATTCGGCTTGTAAAAATTGTCACAGTGGAACAAACCAGATTTTTTGTAATGAAAAGCAGAAGCTAAGAAATAAAACTCAGGATAATTGTGTTAGCTGTCACATGCCTAAATCAGGCTCAATCGACATACCTCATGTTACGGTTCATGATCATTTTATTCGCAAACCAATAAAAAAAAAAGAAGTTGAAGAACTGAAACAATTTATTGGTTTATATGCGGTTAATGAAAAAAATCCTAGCAATTCTCTTAAAGCAAAAGCATATCTGCAGCAGTATGATAAGTTTGAATCTAACCCAGTATACCTTGATTCTGCTAAAAAATATCTGTCAGATAAAACCAGTGATGATGTCAAACAAAATTTTGAAATGCTGGTGCATTTGTATTTTATCAAACAGAATTTCACAAGAGTTTTAATGTATGTGAACCAACTAGGAAAAGAAAATTTGTTAACGAATGTGCTCACAAAAAAATCAGGAAACAATGCACATGCATGGACCTTATACCGTATTGGAGAGAGCTATTTTAATATAGGTAATATTCAGGATGCGTATATTTTTTATAAAAAAGCAAATGATTTGGCTCCTTATAATCCTGAATTTAAAAATAAATTAGGAAGTTCATTAATGGCTCAAAGTAGAGTTGAGGAGGCCATTGTGATTTTTTCTAACATATTAAAAGAGAATCCTAAATTTGTACAAGCACTTAATAATTTAGGTTATGCTAATTTGCTAAAAGGTAATAGTGTGGAGGCTGAAGCCTTGTATAACAGAGCATTAAAACTCGACCCGGATTATCAACCATTATTAATGAATGTTATAGGGCTTTATATCTATGAGAAAAAATATAAAGATGCAAAAGAGTTGTTAAATCAAGTGTTAAAGAAAAACCCAAATAATCAACAAGCGATACAAGTGTTGATGCAATTGAAAAGTATGAAATGGGGAGTATGATGTTTGTGGCAACTCTATTTAAGACAATGAAAAGACAATTACTTATTCTGATTTTTGCTTTCTTAACAACGTATTCTATGGGACAGACATTTGCTCCGATAGGTGCGAAGTGGCATTACTCTGCACAAGCTGGTGGGCAAGCACCCCAGAATTCAGAATATTACTTATATGAATCACAACTTGACACTATTGTCGCTAGTCATTCTTGCAAAAAAATTTCGGTGACATATTACAAATATAACGGGGACACTACTTATCTTCCACCTGTTTTTACTTTCCAATCCTCTGACACGGTTTTATATTACAATGCCATTTATT
>JAHEYA010000363.1 GCA_023251855.1 Bacteroidota bacterium | reverse complement strand
CTTTGCCCCAATTATTCCAGTTAAAGCCGCAATAAGAGTCATATTCCCCACATGCTGATAAGGGTGCATCTGCTCCTCTACCCAAACAGGTTCTGCTAATTTTGTTTTTTCTTTTTCACGATATTTTAAATATGCTGAAAGCGCTGCACCGGCAATTGCACCAAGTATATTACCTTTTGATGATAATAAAAATCCTTGGGTGTTTTCTGTGAATTCGGAAAAATTAAGTAGTATAAAAAGTATCTTATACCCAAGTAAAAACCCAATAATGGCAGCAAAAAGAAGCTCTGATGTTGTTGCTTTTGCTCCTCTTAATATTTTAGTACTATTAGGACTTAACAGGCCTTCTTTTTCTTTTCGTTTTAACTCTAATGTCCAAAAATAGGCAGCAACTAAAAAAGCGGCAGCAACAAAAAAACCAAAACTTTGGATCATTTTTAGGAAAGGCAGATCCAACCCAAATAGATCTTTAACAGCATAATATATTGTTGGATACATTTTATCGCGAATTAATCAAACGTTATTTATTGCGTAGCGAATTTACAAATAATCAATAGATATAGGTTTGTTGATTTGTAGAAGGCTTTGAATGACAATAAAATCGTAATTTAGCCAACAAAATAATTAAAAAAATAATTCATTAGTTCTATAACCTTCTACTCCTATGAATATTGCACTTATCGGATATGGAAAAATGGGCAAAGAGATTGAAACAATTGCTTTGTCTCATGGTCATAGTATCATTTTAAAAGTGGATGTTGATAACGCAAAAACTTATACACTTGCCGAATTAAAAAAAGCAGATATCGCTATCGAATTTAGCACTCCTGAAACCGCAATTGAAAATGTTTACAAATGCTTTGAGGCTGGTGTTCCCGTGGTAGTTGGCACTACGGGATGGCAAAATAAACTTGATGAAGTAAAACAAAAATGTATAGAAAAAGAACAAACATTATTTTATGCATCTAATTATAGCATAGGAGTAAATTTATTTTTTAAACTAAATGAATCGCTTTCAAAACTGATGAATTCACATCTGGAATATAATGTTACAATGGAAGAAATTCATCATGTGCACAAAAAAGATGCACCAAGTGGAACAGCTATAACTCTTGCAAATAAAGTAATAGAACAAATTGATCGTAAACAAAAATGGGTAAATAACTCAACAACTAATGCAAATGAATTAAGCATTATTTCTAAACGCATTGATGAAGTGCCCGGCACACACACTATAACTTATAAGTCAGGGGTTGATGAAATCAGCATTACTCATATTGCTCATAATCGCAGAGGTTTTGCACTTGGGGCTGTAATTGCTGCTGAGTGGCTAAAAGGCAAAAAAGGAATTTTTGGAATGAATGACCTAATGGGTACAGATAGCTAATCTTTCCGAATCTACAAATTACGAATGTTATCGAACAGATTCGTATAATTCGTTTTCATCCGTTATCCGCATCAACAGCAAACAACTAAAAGAAAACCTGATTCTGAAATTCACAAAAATTAACAAATTACTAAATACTAAATACTAAAATTTTCGTTCCTACTGCCTGAAACTTTAAAGTTTAAACTTTCTAACTTTAAACTTTCTAAATTGAACTTTAAACTTTCAAACTTTAAACTTACTTATGGATACTTCTTATTTATTGCTGATTTTATTTTCAATCACTACAGTTATTGGATTATGGAAAATGTTTTCATTAGCAGGAGAACAAAGCTGGAAAGCCTTCATACCACTCTACAATTTTATTGTGTGGTTAAAATTAATTAAAAAACCCTGGTGGTGGATTTTCCTTATTATTACTCCGGGAGTTAACTTTTTAATGTTTTCTATCATGAGTTTATTGATGGCAAAAGCCTTTAACAAACGTTCGTTTCAGGAAAAAACAATTGCATTTTTAATTGGTTTTATTTATTTGCCTTACATCGCATTTCAAAAAGATACAGTTTATGTTGGACCGGAAGATACAAGCAAACTTAAGCCCTCCATTGCAAGAGAATGGTCCGAAGCTATTGTATTTGCTGTAGTTGCAGCAACAGTTATTAGAACATTTTTCTTTGAAGCATTTACAATACCAACTTCCTCTCTGGAAAAATCAATGATGGTTGGTGATTATTTATTTGTGAGCAAAATAAGTTTTGGCGCAAAAATTCCAAACACTCCACTATCATTCCCCTTTGCTCATCATACACTACCTTTTACTGAAAATACAAAATCTTATTTAGAGTGGTTTAAACTTCCTTATTTCCGTTTACCAGGCTTAGCGAGTGTTAAAAATAACGACATTGTTGTGTTTAATTATCCGGATGGAGATACTGTTGCGCTTTACGCTCAAGATCAAAGCTATTACCAGCTTTGCCGTGATTATGGTCGCAATGTAGTATGGAACAATAAGGAAATTAATCCGGAGACGGATAAACCCTATTTTGGAAACATAGTTGCTCGTCCTCCTGATAAACGCGAGAATTATGTAAAACGATGTGTAGCTATTGCAGGTGATACACTCTTAATAAAAAATCAAAAATTATTTATAAACAGCAAACCCGCTTATGTTGCAGAAACGATGCAATATACTTACAAAGTTAAAACGGATGGAACAGGTTTTAGTCCCAAAATAATTGAAAAATTTGACATTACTGATCCAATACGCACTCAACAGGACAGTACAGGCTTGATCTACTATGTTAATTTGCCAAACAATAAAGTGGAGGAATTTAAAAAATTGGAAAATGTAAAATCATTTGAATCTTTGATTGAACCGGAAGGACAATACAACTCCAGAATAATTCCACACAAACCAACTTACAAATGGAACAACGATAATTTTGGCCCTTTGTACATTCCTAAAAAAGGCGCCACAGCCAATATCGATAGTACTAACATTGTTTTGTACGATAGAATTATTCGAATATATGAAGGCAATAAATTGGAAATAAAAGATGATAAAATATTCATTAATGATCGGGAAACAAAGACCTATACCTTTAAGCTGAATTATTATTTTATGATGGGTGATAATCGCCACAACTCTGCGGATTCTCGCTATTGGGGGTATGTACCCGAAGATCATATTGTTGGTAAACCTGTATTTGTTTGGATGAGTATTAAGGAACAAAATAAAAACCTTACTAGCAGACAACAGCCTGGTTTTATTAAAAAATTAAAAACTTCGTTGTTTGAAGATGCTAGTCGCAGAGCTCGTTTTTTCACTTTTGTGGGTGAAAATGGTTTATCACGCTCCTATTTGATTCATTTTATTGTAATTGTTTTGGGCATAGTAGGTTTCTCTTATTTTAGAAACAAACGAGCAGAAAAAAAATAGATTTGATTTTTATTTGATTGCTTCTTGTTCTACTACAAAACGGAAGCAATCTCATTTTTAATAATCTTTTGTTAGAAATTACTCTCAAAATTTGAAAAAAAAATCAGCAATAAAAGAATGGCTCAAGGCAATATTTTTTGCTTTTATAACTATTATTTTATTCCGTATTTTCTTTTTTGAAGCATT
>JAHEYA010000362.1 GCA_023251855.1 Bacteroidota bacterium | reverse complement strand
TAAAGCCGCACGTGAAATGAAGGAACGTATTTCAAAAATTGTTGGCTCTGGTGAATCAAAAAATCTTTGGATGGGTACTTTTCACTCGGTATTCTCTCGCATTTTACGTGTTGAGGCGGAAAAGATAGGCTATCCAACTAATTTCACTATTTATGATACTGATGATTCCAAAAGTTTAATTAAAACTATATTAAAAGAACAAGGCCTCGATGATAAGATTTATAAGCCGGGAATGGTCCTTTCAAGGATCTCAGCAGCAAAAAATAATTTAATTTCTGCTCAGGCTTATGTTAATAATAAGCAGATTGAAGAGGAAGACCGAATGGCTGCAAAGCCTAAAATGGGACTGATTTTTCAAATCTATACCAACCGCTGTTTCAAAGCCGGAGCAATGGATTTCGATGATTTGTTATTTAATACAAATATTTTATTACGCGATTTTCCGCCAGTACTGCATAAATACCAGCATAAATTCAAATACATTATGGTGGATGAGTATCAGGATACCAATTTTTCACAATATGTAATTATAAAACAACTGGCTGCTGCATACCGCAATATTTGTGTTGTTGGTGATGATGCACAAAGTATTTATGCTTTTCGCGGAGCTAACATTCAAAATATTTTCAACTTCGAAAAAGATTATTCTGAACTATTTGTTTTTAAACTGGAACAAAATTATCGCTCCACTAAAAACATTGTAGGTGCTGCCAACACTATTATTGCGAACAATAAAGAACAACTGAAAAAAAATATTTTTACTGAAAATATCGATGGTGAACTTATCAAAGTAATTAAAACAGAATCTGATAATTCAGAAGGAAATTTTGTTGCCAATTCGATTTTTGAAACCAAAATGAATGAGCAGTCTCATAACCGTGACTTTGCTATTCTATACCGTACCAATGCTCAATCAAGGGCTATGGAAGAAGCATTGCGAAGACGAAATATTGCATATCGGATTTATGGTGGCTTATCCTTTTATCAACGAAAAGAAATAAAAGATTTACTTGCTTATTACCGTCTTACCATCAACAATAATGATGAAGAATCTTTAAAACGAATCATTAATTATCCGGCACGTGGAATTGGTGATACAAGCATCGATCGTATCATTGTTGCCTCAAACGACCATGACATCAGCCTTTGGAAAGTTATTGAAAACATTAACGAGTTTGAAATTGGACTAAATGCAGGAGCCAAAACAAAAATTGAAGATTTTACCTCAATGATTAAAAGTTTTTCAGCTATGCTGAAAACCCAGAATGCTTATGATTTGGGACAACATATTGCCACTCATTCCGGGATATTAAGAGATCTGTATGCTGATAAATCGCCCGAAGGTGTTAGTCGCCACGAGAATATTCAAGAACTTCTAAATGGATTAAAAGAATTTACAGAAAACGGAATTGAATTAATTGATACCGGTCCTGACGAGGAAGAAATTTTTGAAAGCCCTGATACAAGCTCCAATAAACAAGAAGAGAAAGTTGAGAATCAAGAAATCAATAATGGAATGCTTTTTTCTTTAGAGGAACAAAACTCCGAAATCGGAAATTCTAAACTTGAAATAACAGGAGATCCAACTTTAGATATGTTTATGAAGGACATTGCATTAATGACCGATGCAGACAAAAAAACGGAAACAGAAGAAGATAGAAATCGTGTTTCCCTAATGACAGTGCATGCTGCAAAAGGATTAGAATTTCCGTATGTGTTTATTGTTGGAATGGAAGAAAATTTATTTCCTTCACAAATGTCGTTAACAGACAGAGTAGATCTGGAAGAAGAACGAAGATTATTTTATGTTGCAATTACCCGGGCAGAAAAACGTGTAACCCTATCCTACTCTACCTCACGCTACCGTTGGGGCAGTTTAATTTATTGTGAGCCAAGCCGCTTTATAGAAGAAGTAGATGAAAAATATTTGGAAAAACCTGCCGAAAATTTCGGTAGAATATTTGGTGATGAAGATCATTCTGTTGGCTCTAAACGCAATTCCCGCAAGACCAAAGAGACATTTGTACAGCGACCTGTAATTGGCAAAAAATTGGTTAAAGTGAATGCCGCTTCAAAAAACACTTCCGATTTTGATACCGAAAGCTTACGTAATTTACAAGTGGGAATGCAGGTACAGCATGATCGTTTCGGAAATGGAAAGGTAATAAATATGGATGGTAATTTTCCGAACAATAAAGCCACCGTGTTTTTTGAAGGTGTCGGACAAAAACAATTATTAGTAAAGTTTGCTAAACTGAGAATCGTAGATTAATTCCCCTGACAGGGTTTCAAACCCTATTAGGGTTAATTTCAGAGTTTCCATTTGTAACAATTTGCAATCAAAATACATCTCCACGTGAAAAAAATAATTCGTTATATAAAATATTTTTACTTAATGCTATTTGCACCAAAAGGAATGATTGCAAAACCCCTGAGCAATTCAAATCCACAGCCAACAAAATCCATTTATGATTTCACGATGAAATCAATTGAAGGAAAAGAAATTAATTTTTCAGCATACAAAGGCAAAAAATTGTTGATCGTTAATACGGCCTCTGAATGTGGCTTCACACCCCAATACAATGAATTGGAGGAGTTACACGAAAAATATAAAGAGAAGATTGTTCTTCTTGGTTTTCCTGCTAATAATTTTGGCGGACAAGAACAAGGAAGTAATGAAGAAATTGCAACATTCTGTCAGCGAAATTTCGGAGTAACATTTCAGTTGTTTCAAAAATCAGATGTAATAGGACCTGATCAAAATGCCTTGTACCAATGGCTTTCACATCCTGAACAAAACGGATGGAACAAAAAAAGACCTAACTGGAATTTTTGTAAATATTTAATTAATGAAAAAGGGGAATTGCTTAATTTCTATTCTGCAGCTGTTAGTCCTATGAGTGATGAAATTGTAAAACAATTGTAAAGAATGCTAGTATTATGTTAAATGTAAGATGTGAAATGGAAAATGTGGGTTTTGGCTTTGCGATTGGCTTTTAACCATCTTACATCTGCCATTTTACATATCACTAGTTGGGCATCTACCGTTTCTCGAAATTTGGAAGCAAACATTCAAGTCAGGTTTTTATGCGCTCTTTAGCACCATGTTTTTCAATGCTTCCACCCATTTAGGATTATCATTCAAACTTTCAACCAAAGTTATTTTTTCACCACCATTTGCTTTAAAAATCTCATCATACTCTATTCCTATTTCATAAATAGTTTCTAAACAATCGGCTACAAAGGCTGGTGAGAATACAAGTATTTTCTTTTTACCTTCTTTTGCTTTTTGAGCCACTACTTTATCACTGTAAGGTTTTATCCATTTATCATTTAATCGGGATTGAAATGTGGTCTCATATTTTCCTTCCGGAATATTTAGGCCTTTTACCAACTGACGTGTCGTTTCAAAACAATTTGCACGATAACAATACTGATTATTTTTTGTGATCGAATCGCAGCAATTACCCATTGTACAAGTATTTGCACCATAGTGTGCAGCACCTTTCATAATGTG